>JAFAEU010000334.1 GCA_023423855.1 Pseudomonadota bacterium
GCCGATGCCGGCCTGCTCGAACACCGCGCCGTCGCGCAGCACGCGCGTGCGACCGCCGCCGCGCAGGTGCGTGGTCGCATCGGCCGGGTCGCGCTGCCAGGCGTCCTCGACGAAGCGCGCCTGGCCGTCGGCGGTTTCGATCGCGGCGCAGATGCGGTCCTGCAGGCCGGTGAGGTAGGTGCGGATGTCGTCGAAGCTGTCCATACCGCCAATTCTAGTGGCGCAGGGGCGCGGCAGGCAGGTCGCTGGCCGGCATTCCGTTCCTGCCGTCGCAGTGTTGCATCCGTATCACTTCGGATTAACCGCCCTCTAACGCAGCCGCGGGCACCGTTGCGCGAACCGCGGGGACAGGAGCGTGCAATGGGCCATCGTCTGGAAGCCGTCCAACAGGAACCCTTCCCGCTGCTCGACGACATCGTCGTGCTGAGCGATGCGGCGATGAAGGCCGGCAAGCCGTCGAAGATCGTGCCGCGCCTGGTCGAGAACCTGCAGGGGCTGCTGGGCAACATCGGCGAACTGCCGCCGTCGCTGCTGCAGCCGGGCGCCCGCGAATACGTGCGCCGCGAGCTGTATCGCTCGCCGGCGTTCGGCTATCGCGTGTTCGCGATCACCTGGGGGCCGGGACAGTCCAGCCCGATCCACGACCATGCCGACACCTGGGGCATCGAGGCGGTGCTGCACGGCGAGCTGGAGGTCGTCGATTTCCGCAGCGTGCGCGAGTACGAGGCGCTCAGCGAACTGGTGCCCAGCGGCCTGCACCGGCTGCTGCCCGGCAACGTGATCAGCCTGCTGCCGCCGCACGACCTGCACGCCTGCCGCAACGTCGGCACGCGGCAGGTGGCGGTGTCGCTGCACGTGTATGGCCGGCAGCTGGAGGAAGTGCGCCGCTACGCGCACATCGAGGGACGGCTGTACCGGCAGGAGAAGCTGCGGCTCAAGAGCGTGTGAGTCGTGCGACGGGTTGCTCGTGCCGGGTGGCTGATCCGGGGGCGTTGGTGACTGATCGGGAGCGTCTGGACTTGTCATCCCGAAGGGTTCGGGATGACAAGTTCAGGCTTCATGCCATCGGATCAATTGCGGGCAGCGGAACCTTGCCTCCATGCAACCAGCCGCGCCTCCATGCGCGCCGCAAGCTCGCCCGCCTTCAGCCCATAGGTGTCGGGCAGTGCCCCCTGGAAGCCCGACAGGCTGCGGTTGACCCGGCGCAGGCGGTCGCTGCCGCGGTAGCCGTCGACGAAATCGAAGCCCACCATGACGTTCGCGCCGACGCGGTAGGTGCCGAAGCGCGCGATGTCGGACCAGCGCATGCGCGAGCGGCGGAACAGCGAGACGATCTCGAAGCCGTCGTCGTCCAGCAGCAGCCGGCTGGCGCCCGGCAGCAGGTTGAGCAGGCCGATCACGCCGCACAGGCCGAAGAACACGATGCAGGCCCACGCCACCAGCGGCTCCTGGGCGCGGATCACGAGGCCGATCCAGACGAAGGCGACGGAAATCGCGACCATCGCCAACCATTTCACCGGCGACGGTCGCAGCGTTTCGACCGCCCCGACGCCGCTCACTTCAGGGTGCGCTCGAACAGTTCGAGGATGCGGCGGTACTGGTCGTACCACGAGGCCGCGTGCACGTAGCCGTGCCGCTCCAGCGGATAGCTCGCCAGCTCCCACTTGTCCTTGCGCAGCTCGATCAGGCGCTGCGCCATCATCACCGAGTCGCGGTAGAACACGTTGTCGTCGATCATGCCGTGCGCGATCAGCAGATGGTCCTGCAGGCCGGCGGCGTATTCGATCGGCGAGGACACGCGATAGGCCTCGGGATCGAGGTCGGGCGTGTTGAGGATGTTGCTGGTGTAGCCGTGGTTGTACTGGGTCCAGTCGGCGACCGGGCGCAGCGCGGCGCCGGCCTTGAACTTCCCGGGCTCGCGGAACAGCGCCATGAAGGTCATGAAGCCGCCGTAGCTGCCGCCGTAGATGCCGACGCGGTCGCGGTCGGCCTGCCTGGCGTCGACCAGCCAGTCGATGCCGTCGAGGTAGTCCTCGAGTTCGGGGTGGCCCATGTTGCGGTAGATCGCGGTGCGCCAGGCGCGGCCGTAGCCTTCGGAGGCGCGGTAGTCGAGGTCGAGCACGAGGTAGCCGCGCTGCACCAGCAGGTTGTGGAACATCTGCTCGCGGAAGTAGTTCGGATAGCGGTCGCTGACGTTCTGCAGGTAGCCGGCGCCGTGCACGAACAGCACGACCGGATATTTCTTGCCCGGCTCCAGCGTCTTCGGCCCGTAGTACTTGCCCCAGATCGTGCCGGCGCCGTGTTTCGACGGCACCTGCACGGTTTCTGGCTGCAGCCAGTCGTGGGCGCGGTATTCCGGCCTGCGGGTGTCGGTGAGCGTGCGCAGGCCGCTGCCGTCGGCGCCGACCACCGCCAGCTGCGGCGGGACGTAGCTCGACGAATGCCGCAGCAGCAGGCGCGTGCCGTCGGGCGAGACGGAGAAGCCCTCGACGCCGCCGAGGTCGGTCAGCTCGCGCGTCTCGCCGCCGCCGGCCGGCACCGTGCACAGCTCGTAGTCGCCCGGGCGCGCGCGGTTGCAGGTGAAGTAGAAGCGCGCGCCGTCCGGCGACAGCGCCGGCTGCGACACTTCCCAGCGCCCGGACGTCAGCGCCTGCGCGCGGCCGCGCGCGGCGTCGACGGTGTACAGGTGCGACCAGCCGCTTTCCTCCGACAGCAGCCACAGCGTGCGCTGGTCGGGGAGCCAGCCGAAGTCGTTGTAGTCCCAGTTGATCCATGCTGCGTCGGTGAGGCGGTGGCGCGCCTGCAGCGTCGCCGAGGAAGGCTCGACGGTCGCCAGCCAGCGGTCCTTGTTGTCGACCGCGTGCAGCATCAGCGCGAGGTAGCGGCCGTCCGCGTTCCAGCGGATGCCGCGGTCGCCGCCGTCCTCCACGCGCAGCGCGCGCGGGCCCTTCAGCGGTTCCTTGCCCGCAGCCTTGCGCAGCGCCGCCAGCGGGTCGTCGCCGATGCCGGGCAGCGCGTCGGGCTTGAGTTCGCGGCGCGAGCCGTCGCGCAGGTCGACCAGCCAGAACGCCTGCGCGCGCGGCGCGTTGCGGCCGACGCGCGTGCGCACGTCCTCGAATTCCTCGTAGCCCGATTCGGTGACGTATTTCGGCATCCTGCCGCCCTGGCCGCGCTCGTCCTGCTTGCGCTCGGTGGCCACGAACAGCCAGCGGCCGTCCGGCGACAGTGCGGTGGCGGCGATCTCGACGTCCTTGCCGAGATACACCGGCGCCGGCGCGCGCGTCGGGTCGGCGCGGCGCCATTCGGCTTCCTGCGCGCGCGCGGCCTCGCGGCGCGCGCGTTCGCCGCGCAGCGTATCGACCAGGCGCAGCTGGTCCTCGCGCAGCAGGTCGGCCTTGGGCGCCGCCGAGGGATCGTCCTCCGCCTTCGGCATCGCCGCCTGCGTCGGCGTGCCGTCCTGCGCGGTCCAGCGGAACCAGTCCTGGCCGCTGCGCCAGACCAGCGCGCCGTTGCTGCCCCAGCGCGGCGCGGCCTCGGTGGCCTCGCTGCGGGTGAGCTGGGTGAGCGCGCCGCTGCGCAGGTCGCGCACGAACACGTCGCCGTTGCGGACGAAGGCCATGCGCGTGCGCTGCGGATCCAGGACCGGATCGATCGCGTCGATGCCCGCGAGCGACGGACCGTCGACCCGCTGCGCCTCGCCGCCGGCGATGTCCTGTACGTACAGGTCGCGCACGCTGCTGCCCTCGCGCCTGAGCGGGTAGTAGGCGCGCTGGCCGTCCCAGGACCACCAGGCCTGCTCGACCGGCGGGCCGATCCAGTCGGGATCGGCCATGATCCGGTCCATCGTCAGCGGTTGCGCGGGTTGGGCGTGGGCGAGGCCGGCGAGCAGCAGGCAGGACAGCGGAAGCAGTCGAAGCATCTGGAACCAGGACGAAGGGTTGAAGTCGGGACAGCCTAGCAGTTGCCCCGCGCGCGGCACCTGCCGGGGGTCACGGTGCCCGTGGCCACGTTGGGGCGCGCGAAACGGCGCCTGCGCGCGGCAAATGCATGCGAACCGGATCGCGCCGGCGTCGCCTGAACGCCGCCGACATTCCCCGCAGCGCGGAAATCCCGCACAATTCCGTGATCCACGACACCGCGCGGACATGCACGCCTACGTCTACAAGAGCCAGCGCCGGGCCGATACCTACGTCTATCTTGCCGCTCGCGACGATTTTTCCCGCCTGCCCGAACCCTTGCGCACCCAGCTCGGCGCCCTGCAGTTCGTGCTCGACGTGGCCCTGACCCCCGGGCGCAAGCTGGCCCGCGAGAACCCCGAGGAAGTGCGCGCCAACTTGGCCGCGCGCGGATTCCACCTGCAGTTCCCGCCGACGCTGGACGTCGACCCGATGAGCGAGGACTGGGGCACCGATGCCTGACGCCCCGGCGACACGACGACAGGCCGCCGTCGCCGCCGCGATCGGCATCGCGCTGGCCCTGGCCGCCGGCATCGGCGGCGCGGTCGCGGCGATGGCGGGCGTGCTGGCGCAGCCGCTGCTGGCGCTGGC
>JAFAEU010000341.1 GCA_023423855.1 Pseudomonadota bacterium
TGGCAACGCAGTTCGAGCAGATCGTCCAGCCACGCCACGCAGGCATCTCCGGGCTGCAGCGCGGCGACGCCGGCAGGCGTGCCCATGAACACGAGATCGCCGGCGCGCAGGGCATACAGCTTCGACAGTTCGTGCAGGATCTCCGGCACGTCCCAGATCAGCTGGTCGAGCGTGGACTGCTGGCGGCGCTCGCCGTTGACGTCCAGCGACAGCAGGCGCGGGGCGAGGTCGCCGGCGTCGGCGGCCGGCACCAGTTCGCTGACCGGCGCCGACTGGTCGAAGCCCTTGGCGCTGTCCCAGGGCAGGCCCTTGGCCTTGGCTGCGGCCTGCAGGTCGCGGCGCGTCAGGTCCAGGCCGATGCCGTAGCCGAACACCAGCGCCTGCGCGCCGTCCACCGGCAGCACGCCGGGCGGGGCGTCGCGACCGATCGCCACGACCAGCTCGACTTCATGGTGCAGCTCGCGCGTGGCCGGCGGATAGGCGACCTCGCCATCGGTGACGATCGCGTCTGCAGGTTTGTGGAAGAAGACCGGCGTGCCGCGCTCGGCCTTCGACGCGGGCGCAGTGGCGCCCATCTCGCGCGCATGGTCGCCGAAGTTGCGGCCCACGCAGTAGATGCGGCGCACCGGGAAGCTGCCGCCCCCGCGCACGGGGATGCGCGACGGTGCCGCCGCGGTGACGACGTCGCCCACGGGGCTCAGCGCAGGATGGGCTGGCCGGGCTTGGGCACGACGCGGTACTCGGCGTCGAGCGCGTCCGCCTGCCGCGCGTTGGCGGCCTTGCCCCGTGACCGCAGCGCGCCGCGAAGCAGGCCGAACGACACCATCGCCGCACCGACGAACAGGCCGACCACCAGCAGCACGGCCAGGATCGCGATGCCCACCAGTCCCAGCACCACGCGCAGCAGGGCGTTGCGCGGCTTGCGCGGCGTGAACAGTCCACGCAGGCCGGAAGCGTCGAAGCGGGCGTGGAGGGTGCGGAAGAAGACGGATGACATCGGCGGCGGATGAGACAATGCAGGGCGCCCAGTATCGGGCGCAGGTGCAACCAAAATGTAACGAGTTCGTTAAACCGTCGACATGAACAGCCCTGATCCCGACGCGCCCCTGATCGCGCTCGAAGCCATCCCCGACGGCGGATTCGCCGAGGTCGAGGCGGTGGTCGACGGCGACGCCGAATCGCTGGTGCTGTACCGCGAAGGTGGGCAGGTGCGCGCCTGGCTCAACGTCTGCCCGCACGCCGGCCGCCGCCTCGACTGGTCGCCCGGCCAGTTCCTCAAGTCGAAGGACGGCCTGCTGATCTGCGCGGCGCACGGCGCGAGTTTCGAACTGGTCAACGGCGAGTGCGTGGCAGGGCCGTGCCGGGGGGAGGCCCTGCGGGTGGTGAGCGTGGCGGTGAGGGATGGCGTGATCACCCTTGGGGGCGGCGGCGAAGGCTGAAGCGTTCCGGCCGGGAAGCGCATCGGCAACGAAAAGCAACATGGATCCCGGCTTGCGCCGGGATGACGGTGCTCAAGCTGCAGGCGACCGAGGCAAAAACGTCCTAGGAGGCGGGCCAGTACACGCGGATCAGCGGGATCAGGCTGCGGCCGTCGGAGTCGAAATTCTCGTAATGCTCGACGATCTGGGTCGCGAGGTCGTCGAGGTCGACCAGCGTGATCGGGACGGTCGAGCGTTCCGCCTCGTACATCGCCTCCTGCGTGAAGCCGCCGGTGCTGACATAGAGGCCGCGGTCGGACTGGCGCAGCCCGCCCGCGAAGCTGCGGATGGCCGGCGCGTCCCCTTTGAAAGACCGGCTTTGGCCGGGGTGACGACATCTTGTTGGGCGCGCCTAGAACAGCAGGTTCACCATCAGCACGATGACGAAGGTGTAGACCAGCGACAGCGGCAGGCCGATCTTCCACAGCTCGCGCGGGCGGTAGCCACCGGGGCCGGTGATCATCGACATCACCGGGTTGGACTGGGTGACGAAGTTGTTCGAGGCCGACAGCGCGACGATCAGCGCGAACGCGGTCGGGTTGCCGCCGGCGGCCAGCGCCAGGTTGATCGCCAGCGGCACCACCACGATCGTCGCGCCGACGTGGCTGATGACCATCGAGAACGCGGCGGTGAGCAGGGCGACGGCGAATTCGATCAGCCAGATCGGCAGCCCGGTCGGCAGCCGCTCGATGGTGTGGCCGGCGACCCAGGCGGCGGCGCCGCTGCCGTCCATCGCCCAGCCCAGCGGGATCAGGCAGGCCATCAGGAACACGGTCTTCCAGCTGATCGCGCCGTAGGCCTCGTCCATCTTCAGCACACCGAACACCAGCATGCCGGCGACGCCGGTCATCAGCGCGATCGAGGTGGGCACGCGCCCGGACAGCGCGATCAGCATGGTCACCGCGAAGATGATCATCGCGACGCGGAACTTGTGCGGGCGCTGCTCGCCCTTGGGGTAGTCGGTGACGACGACGAAGTCGCGTTTGGACGAGGCCTGCCCCAGGTCGTGCCAGATGCTGTGCAGCACCAGCATGTCGCCGGCGCGCAGCGGGGTGTTGCGCACGTTGTCGCGGAGCACGGTCTTGTCGCGGTTGATTGCCAGCAGGCTGATGCCGTACTGCCGGCGCAGCTGCAGGTCGGCCGCGGTCTTGCCGATGAACTTGGAGGTCGGCGGCACCACCGCCTCGGAGATGCCGGCGCGGCTGGGGTTGAACAGGTCGGCGAAGTTGCGCAGCCGCGAGTTCATGCGCAGGAACTGGTTCTGCGCGAAATCGGCGATCTGTTGCCGCGGCCCCATCGCGCCGAGCACGCTGCCGACCCAGATGCGCGCGTCCGCCGGCGGCGCCAGCCGCGATTCGTTGCCGGTCTGCAGGGCGAGCAGCAGCGGCGCGTTGTGCAGGGCCTCGGCCTCGCCGAAGGTCATGCCCACCAGCGGGCTGTCGGCGGTGACGGTGAGCTCGTGGACCTCGCCCTCGATGCCGTAGGTGCGCGAGAAGTAGCTCTCGGTGCGCGCCGGCGTGACGTTGGCGTCGCCGTCGCCGCGCAGCCGGCGGTTGCCGAAGAACTGGAAGTACAGCAGGCTCGCCGCGAGCAGCGCCAGGCCGATCGGCATCGGCGCGAACATGTTGAGCGGTTCGAGCGTGGCCGCGCCCGAGGGCAGGTTGGCGTTGGCCGCGGTCAGCAGGTCGTTGAGCAGGATCAGCGGCGAGTTGCCGACCATGGTCAGCGTGCCGCCCATCACGATCGCCACCGCGACCGGCAGCAGCAGCTGCGACAGGCTGATGCCGGTGCGCGAGGACAGCCGCGACACCACCGGCAGGTACAGCGCCATCACCGACGGGTTCTGCATCACCGAGGAGTTGGCGCCGGCGATCGCCGAGACCAGCAGCAGCAGCCGCTGCTCGACGCCGCGCGCGCGCCGCAGCAGCCACGCCGCCAGCCGGTTGAGCGCGCCGGTGCGGTCCAGGCCCATGCCGAGGATCATCGTCGCGATCACGCTGATGACCGCGTTGGACGAGAAGCCGTTGAACAGGTCCTCCGGCTGCACCAGCCCGGTCAGGCCGAGCATCACCAGCACCACCAGTGCGACCAGGTCCGAGCGCACGCGCTGGAACACGAACAGCACCATCGTCAGGCCCACGAGCCCGAGGACGATCTTCATGTCGGCGGTGAGCGCGAGCTGGGGGTCCATCAGGGACGGGAATCGGGAATCGGGAGTCGGGAATCGGGAACGTCGCGGGGCTGGATCGACGCCGCTCGGTCATCGCCTGGAGGGGAGGTCCATGCTGTCCGCGGCGTGCGGGAAGTCATTCGCTTTCCACTCCCGATTCCCGACTCCCGACTTCCGGCTTGTCGTACAGCAGATCCCAGACCCCGTGCCCCAGTCGCTGGCCGCGGGTCTCGAAATGCGTCTGCGGGCGCCAATCGGGACGCGGCACGTGGCCGCGCGCGCCGGCGCGGTTGCGCAGTCCCGGGGTGGCGTCGAGCACGTCCCACATGTGCTCGGCATAGTCCCGCCAATCGGTGGCGAGGTGCAAGCGTCCATTCGTCGCAAGCTTGCGCACCAGCAGCGCGGCGAACGCGGGCTGCACCAGGCGGCGCTTGTTGTGCCGCTTCTTGTGCCAAGGGTCGGGGAAGTAGATGCGGATCTCGTCGAGGCTGCTGTCGGCGACCTCGTTGCCCAGCACCTCGACCGCATCGTGGTGGTAGACGCGCACGTTGCTGGCGCCGTCGGCGGCGAGCGCGTTGAGCAGGCGGCCGACGCCGGGGGCGTGGACCTCGATGCCGATCAGGTCGCGGGCCGGGTCGTGCGCGGCGGCATGGCGCAGCGCCTCGCCGTTGCCGAAGCCGATTTCGAGCACGCGCGGCGCGTGGCGGCCGAAGGTGGCGTCGAAGTCGCGCGTCGTTCCGGCGTAGTCGAGGCCGTAGCGCGGCCAGAGTTCGTCGAACGCGCGCTGCTGGGCCTCGGTGAAGCGGCCCTGGCGCAGCACGAAGCTGCGGATCGCGCGGCGGCCTTCGGTGGCGGTGTAGGGCTTGGGCGGCGCCTTCGCGCCGGCGCTGGAGAAGGGATCGGTCATGCCGGCCGTCGCGCGGCGTCAGCTGACGAGGCCGTCGACCGGCGACGAGGCGCTGGCGTAGCGTTTGCGCGGGATGCGGCCGGCGAGGAAGGCGTCGCGGCCGGCCTCGACCGCGAGCTTCATCGCGCGCGCCATGCGCACCGGATCCTGCGCGCCGGCGATCGCGGTGTTCATCAGCACGCCGTGGCAGCCGAGCTCCATCGCGATCGCCGCATCCGAGGCGGTGCCGACGCCGGCGTCGACGATGATCGGCACCTTCGCATTCTCGACGATCTCGATCAGGTTGTAGCGGTTCTGGATGCCCAGACCCGAGCCGATCGGCGCGGCCAGCGGCATCACCGCGACGCAACCGATCTCTTCCAGCCGCCTGGCCAGGATCGGATCGTCGCTGGTGTAGACCATCACCGCGAAGCCGTCGGCGACCAACTGCTCGGCGGCCTTGAGCGTCTGCACCACGTCGGGGAACAGCGTCTTCTGGTCGCCCAGCACCTCGAGCTTGGTGAGGTTGTGGCCGTCGAGCAACTCGCGCGCGAGGCGGCAGTTGCGCACCGCGTCCTCGGCGGTGTAGCAGCCGGCGGTGTTGGGCAGGATGGTGTAGCGGTCCGGGGGCAGGACGTCGAGCAGGTTCGGTTCGCCCGGCGTCTGGCCAATGTTGGTGCGGCGGATGGCGACGGTGACGATCTGCGCGCCCGCGGCCTCGGTGGCGCGGCGGGTTTCGTCGAGGTCGCGGAACTTGCCGGTGCCGGTGAGCAGGCGGGAGCGGTAGGACTTGCCGGCGATGACGAGGGCGTCATCGGTAGGGAGCGCTGCGGTCATCGCGGGATTATCGCGCAAACGCAGGGCGAAGCGGGGTGGTGGCAGTGCGCGTGGTCAGGGAACGGGCAGGTTGCGGATGCAAGCAGGCGCGTATGCATGGAATGCCGCCCCGGGAACTTCGCGTCGTCCGGGGCGAGCTGTTATTCCGGTTGGCCTGTCATCCTGATCGAGCTGTCATCCCGAGCGGAGCGAGGGATCTCGCTTTCGATGCGCCGGAGACAAGATCCCTCGCGCCGCTCGGGATGACAATCCAACCAGGACGACATCGTCAGGATGGCATCGGCGGGTGGCGGGCGTTGTGCGCGGGCGGCGATGCGGGGACGGGACGGGGGCTTCGGCCGGTCGGTACGACGGCCGTCCATGGCGGGACGGTCCGGGCTTCGGGTCGTCCGGCCCGCATATCCATGCGCGGGCGTTCGCTCAGCCGCCGCCCAGCGCGTGCACGATCTCCACGCGATCGCCTTCGGCCAGCACGTGGCCGGCGTGCCGGCTGCGCGGCACGATCTCGCCGTTGACCTCGACCGCGACCCGGCGCTCGCCGAGCCCCTGCTGTTCGAGCAGCGCCCGCACCGTGGCGCCCTGGGCGACGGTCAGCGCCTCGCCATTGAGCTGGATGTCCATGTCCGCGATTGTCGCCCGCCGGCGCGGCGGGCGCACCCCGGGCGTGCGGCACTGCGGCGTGAGCCGCCGGCGCCGTTCGGTAACACTTGCCACCATGCGGCCCCGTATTGGGG
>JAFAEU010000142.1 GCA_023423855.1 Pseudomonadota bacterium
TCACCAGGCCCAGCACCATGTACATGATGCCGATCTTCTTGTGGTCGATGCTGGTGAACCATTCGTTCCACAGCCAGCCCCACATCCGGTACTTCGTGATCACCGTCACCAGCGCCAGGCCACCGAGGCAGGTGCCGACGAAGGTCGCGGCGATGATCGGGTCGTGCAGCATCGGGATCGCGTCCCATGCCATGCGGCCGGTCAGGGGGGAGTGTGTCGCCGTGGAGGGGTCGAAGGACATCGGGTGTATCCGGGGAAGATCGGTGGTGCGTCGGGTCGGGGCGCGTCAGGGGGCCTGCAGGCCGCCGGCGACGGATTTCGGGGCCGCCGGGAACAGGCCGGGCAGCCGGTCCACGGTGCAGACGTCCGCGCTGACGAAGGGGCCGGCGGCGAGGTTGCCGCGGCGCGGCCTCGCCAGCGCGTCGATCGCGTCGAGTCCCAGCCCGCCCATGGCGTCGTAGGCCATCATCTGGTGCATGCACAGCCGGTCGGTGTCGACGCAGCGGTTGACCACGGCGTCGAACAGGCCGCTGTCGACGCTGGCGTAGCGGCGCGCGGGTTCGCGCGCGCTGGGGACTTCCAGCTTCAGGTACTCGTCGCGGGTCAGCGCACCGCCGCCGGCGCGCGTGGCCGCGATCCACTGCGAGAATCCATCCTCCGGCAGCGCATGGAAGCGGAAGCGCATGTGCGAGAAGCCTTCGCCGCTGTAGTGCGAGGACAGGCCTTCGTAGTCGCCGGCCTCGTTCATCACCGCGTGGAGCTTGGTCTCCATCGCCGGCATCGTGTAGATCATCCCGGCCAGCGCGGGCACGTAGAACGCGTTCATCGTGCTCGACGAGGTCAGACGGAAGCGGATCGGCCGGTCGACCGGCGCGGCCATCTCGTTGACCGAGGCCACGCCGTACTCGGGATAGACGAACAGCCACTTCCAGTCCAGCGCCACCACCTGCACCTCCAGCGGCTCCACGCCCTCGGGCACGGGGCGGCCGGGGGCGATGCGGTCGAGCGGGCGGTGCGGATCGAGCAGGTGGGTGCTGATCCAGGTGATCGCGCCCAGGGCGATGATGATCAGCAGCGGGATCGCCCAGATCACCAACTCCAGCTGGGTGGAGTGGTCCCAGTTCGGCGTGTAGGTGGCCTTGCGGTTGGAGGCGCGGTAGCGCCAGGCGAACAGCAGGGTCATCGCGATCACCGGCACGATGACCAGCAGCATCAGCCCCGTGGCGACCACGATGAGCCTGCCCTGCTGCGCGGCGATGTCGCCGGGCGGGGACAGGACGAGGGTGCTGCAGCCGGCGAGGAACGGTGCTGCGAGGGCAGGCAGCCAGCGGAGGGCGCGACGGATGGCGGACATGGACGGACGAATCGGGATCCGATTGATCCAGGTCAATGTAGTCAGCGTGGCAGGTCGCGACCATTGGACGTTTTGTCCCATCGCATCGCGGGCGCGCCGCTGCGACACTAGCCATCGGCCCCATCCCTTGTAGGAGCGCCCCCGGATCGAGTCCGGGGCAGGCTTCAGGCACGATCACCCGTCCGGACGCCGTGAATGTCCGGTCGCGGCTGAAGCCGCTCCTACGATCATGGGCCTGCGCTCCCCCGCCAGAACGAGCCCCGCCGCCGATGTCCGCCCATCCCGACGCCATCCATTCCACCCACGACCACGGTGCGCGCGCGCACGCGGACATCGCGCCGGGCGAGATCGCGGTCGGCGTGGTGGTCGGGCGCACCTCGGAGTACTTCGACTTCTTCGTCTACGGCATCGCCTCGGCGCTGGTGTTCCCGACGGTGTTCTTCCCGTTCGTCGACCGCCTGACCGGCACGCTGTACGCGTTCGCGCTGTTCGCGCTGGCCTTCGTCGCGCGCCCCTTCGGCACGGTGCTGTTCATGTGGATCCAGCGTCGCTGGAGCCGAGGCACCAAGCTGACCGCGGCGCTGTTCCTGCTCGGCACCGCGACCGCGGGCATCGCCTTCCTGCCCGGCTTCGACAGGATCGGCGTTGCGGCGATCGTGCTGTTGGCGCTGTTCCGCGTGCTGCAGGGCGTGGCGCTGGGCGGTTCCTGGGACGGACTGCCTTCGCTGCTGGCGCTGAACGCGCCGAAGGAGCGGCGCGGCTGGTACGCCATGCTCGGCCAGCTCGGCGCGCCGGTGGGCTTCATCGTCGCCGCGGCGCTGTTCGCGTTCCTGATCTCGAGCCTGTCGACCGAGGACTTCTTCGCCTGGGGCTGGCGCTACCCGTTCTTCGCCGCGTTCGCGATCAACGTCGTGGCGCTGTTCGCGCGCCTGCGCCTGGTGGTCGCCGACGAATTCCAGGACAAGATGGGCGAGCTGGAACTCGAGCCGACGCCGACCCGCGAACTGTTCCGCGCCAAGGGCCGGCACGTGGTCATCGGCGCGTTCGCGGCGCTGGCCAGCTATGCGATGTTCCACATCGTCACGATCTTCCCGCTGTCGTGGATCGAACTGTTCACCGAGGAATCGGTGAGCGCGTTCCTGGTGCTGCAGGTGTTCGGCGGCCTGCTCGCCGCGGGCGGCATCGTCGCCTCGGGCTTCGTCGCCGACCGCGTCGGCCGTGCCAGGACCCTTGGCGGCACCGCGGTGGGCATCGCCATGTACAGCGGCTTCGCGCCGACCCTGCTCGGCGCCGGCGGCCTGGGCCAGGACGTGTTCGTGCTGCTCGGCTTCCTGCTGCTCGGCCTGTCGTACGGACAGGCGGCGGGCGCGGTGACCGCCAACTTCGGCGCGAAGTACCGCTACACCGGCGCCGCGCTGACCTCGGACGTGGCCTGGCTGATCGGCGCCGCCTTCGCCCCGCTGGTCGCGCTCGGCCTGTGCGCGCAGTTCGGCCTGCCCTACATCGGCCTGTACCTGCTCTCGGGCGCCATCGGCACCCTCGCCGCGCTGGGTGTCAACCGGATGCTGCGGCTGCGCAGCTGAGTCGCCCCCGCCGGGCCTGACCCCCGCTGCCCATCATCCCGGGCGCAGCGAGGGATCTTCCCTCCGCCCGCGCGAGCCATCCACGGCTGCCTTTCCCGATGCGTCGGTCAAGCCGCGCCGCGAAGCGGCGTCGGCTTGAATGAATTGTTAGCCATCACCTAACAGATGAGCAGAACGGCGCCGTCACCACGTTCTGCGGCGTCCCGATAAAAGTCTGAAAGACCGAGATAGTTCTCAACGATGTATTCAAGAGCTTCGTCACCATCACGCACGCACATGTCGCTTAGGTAGATGTCAGCTGCCTTCATGGCGGCGGGATCATATCGAGATGAGAAGCTCGCCTTGTCGATCGAAGCCAGAGCGGAAGCGATACTCTTAACCTGATCAGGTACGAGAATACGGGCTGGCCCATAACCGGCGTCATCTCCAGTTTCTTCTCCACCCAGCACGGCCCAAGCCAATGGCTCTTCTCCTCCATCCGCCTGGCCGGTCAGCATGAAATGAATGCAGTGCCATGATTTGTCCACGTCAACAATGTTCGTGGGCTCTTCAGACTCGAACTGTTCGCTCAGGAACTCCTCAAGTGAACTTGGGTTTGCAAAGAAGGCCTTCACAGCATCTTTGTCGATTGCGATAAAGCATGCGGCCATTCCCACGTAGCGACTCCTTCAGTGTGATGGCTAACGCCTGAATTAAGCCGCGCCGCGAAGCGGCGTCGGCTTGAATGAATTGTTAGGTGCCGCCCTAGTGAACACGAGAATCAAGAGTCTCTAAGACTAGTGATGCATTGTTCTCCAGCACCCAGGCTTTAGAACGCTCAAGCAAATCGTAGATCTCAGGCGCGGTGCCCGGATGGAGGACAACGCTTACTGTCGTATTGTCCGGCGTGGGAATGCCGGCCTCTGACTGGAACTGACTTGAGCTGATATGCACAAGATAACCTTCGATCTTGTCTAGGAGACGGGCCTGGGAACGCGGGTCTCCAAGCAATGGTGACGCCACAATGATGATCAAGTCGGCGCCGCCACCTATCTTTGTTGTGGCGACGTCAATTACTTTCAGGTACGGAATCGGGTGCGACGGATCATTGTCCGGGTGCGGCTCGATCTCGTGCTCTGTCACTGGCGCGGACATTGATAGCGGCACCTAACGCCTATTGGTCCCCAAAAACGGGAATAGAGGCGGATGTTCAGCTTGGCTCATTCATGTGTCAAGCGCGGACGTGGCCTGTGGGATCAAAGGGTTGCTCATGCCTTCTTTCTGGATCGACGCTACATGTCGCCCAGGCGGATAGTGCATATGCGGGGTGACAAGCGTTATCGCTCCATCTTTCGCTGGTATCCGGAAACCAATGTCTTGATCCCGAGGAGGTTTTGGGCTCGCGCTGTTCGGCGGAAAAAAAGAACGCCGGCCTTGTGGCCGGCGTTCGGGTGACGCGGATCGCTGTCGCGAATCCTACTTCGTGATGTCGACGTCCTTGGTTTCCGGCAGGAAGAAGAAGCCGACAACCACGGTGATCAACGCGAAGATGATCGGGTACCAGAGGCCGGAATAGATATCGCCGGTCGCGGCCACGATCGCGAACGATGTCGCTGGCAGCAATCCGCCGAACCAGCCGTTACCGATGTGATAGGGCAGCGACATCGAAGTGTAGCGGATCTTGGTCGGGAACAACTCGACCAGCATCGCCGCGATCGGCCCGTACACCATGGTGACGTAGAGCACCAGGATGAACAGCAGTCCGATGACGGCCGCCACCTGCGGACGGAAGATATCAAACGGATGCGCCATCTTCACGATGCCCGCATCACCCGCCTTGGGATATCCGGCTGCGGCCACCGCAGCCGTGATCGCCGGGTTGCCGGTCTTGGCATCGGCATAGGGAACATCC
>JAFAEU010000057.1 GCA_023423855.1 Pseudomonadota bacterium
TGATCAACAACATCGCGACCGAGCACTCGGGCCTGTCGGTGTTCGCCGGCGTCGGCGAGCGCACCCGCGAGGGCAACGACTTCTACCACGAGATGCAGGAGTCGGGCGTCGTCAACGTGCAGGAGCACGCCAAGTCCAAGGTGGCGATGGTCTACGGCCAGATGAACGAGCCGCCGGGCAACCGCCTGCGCGTCGCGCTGACCGGCCTGACCATGGCCGAGTACTTCCGCGACGAAGGCCGTGACGTGCTGCTGTTCGTCGACAACATCTACCGCTACACCCTGGCCGGCACCGAAGTCTCGGCGCTGCTGGGCCGCATGCCGTCGGCGGTGGGCTACCAGCCGACGCTGGCCGAGGAGATGGGCGTGCTGCAGGAGCGCATCACCTCGACCAAGACCGGCTCGATCACCTCGATCCAGGCCGTGTACGTGCCCGCGGACGACCTGACCGACCCGTCGCCGGCGACCACCTTCGCCCACCTCGACGCCACCGTCGTGCTGTCGCGCAACATCGCCTCGCTGGGCATCTACCCGGCGGTGGACCCGCTGGACTCGACCTCGCGCCAGCTCGACCCGAACGTCATCGGCCACGAGCACTACGACACCGCGCGCCGCGTGCAGGCGACGCTGCAGAAGTACAAGGAGCTCAAGGACATCATCGCGATCCTGGGCATGGACGAGCTGAGCGAAGAGGACAAGCTGGCCGTGGCCCGCGCGCGCAAGATCGAGCGCTTCTTCTCGCAGCCGTTCACCGTGGCGCAGGTGTTCACCGGCTCGCCGGGCAAGTACGTGTCGCTGAAGGAGACGATCCGCGGCTTCAAGGGCATCGTCGACGGCGAGTACGACCACCTGCCGGAGCAGGCGTTCTACATGGTCGGCGGCATCGACGAGGCGGTCGAGAAGGCCAAGAAGATCGCGGCGTAATCCCGCATGGCGGGCCGTGGCCCGCCTCGCGTCAAACCAAGGCCGGCCGAAGGCCTGCCTCATGGGACTTTGAGAGACATGGCATCCACCATCCGTTGCGACATCGTCAGCGCCGAAGCCGAGATCTTCCAGGGTGAAGCGACCTTGGTCGTGGCCACCGGCGAGATGGGCGAGCTCGGCATCGCGCCGCGCCACGCGCCGCTGATCACGCGGCTCAAGCCCGGCAAGGTCGTGGTGACCCAGGCCGACGGCAGCCAGCTCGACTTCGCCATCGGCGGCGGCATCCTCGAGGTGCAGCCGCAACTGGTGACGATCCTGGCCGACACCGCGATCCGCGCCGACGACATCGACGAGGCCGCCGTGCGTGCCGCGAAGGATGAGGCCGAGCGCGTGCTGGCCGGACGCGGCGAGGCGATGGAGGTCGCCGAGGCCCAGCAGAAGCTGGCCGAGGTCATGGCCCAGTTGTCGGCGCTGGAGCGGCTGCGCAAGAACCTCAAGCACTGAGGCGCAATCCGCGCCGCTCCGAAACGCCGGCCTTGTGCCGGCGTTTTGCGTTCTGCCGATCTTTTCCTGCAGATCACCAGTTTCCTCGTCATTCCCGCGAAGGCGGGAATCCAGCGTCTTTGCATCTACGGCGACAAAAGACACTGGGTCCCCGCCCCCCCGCCTGTGCGGGGGCAGGCTTCGCGGGGATGACGGCTGCCCGGGACGTGGATTGCAGTACACCCCGTAAGGCAACGGCGATTGCGACACAATGACGCCCTACGGATCCCGGGAGCGCACGATGGCGAACTGGCGAAGCGGATGGCTGTTGGCGGCAATACTCGCCGCCGGCGCAGATGCGGCGGAACCGCAGGGCATCGCGGCCGAGCGTCCACGCTCTCGCGAGGCCGGTGTCGTCATCGGCGTGCTGCCGACCGGCCCGCGCAACGCCATCGTCGACGTCCCAGGCGTGGCGGTGGGACACGCGACCGTGATCGAGGGCGACGCCATCCGCACCGGCGTCACCGCGATCGTGCCGCATCCCGGCGATATCTACCGCGAGCGCGTGCCCGCGGCGATCGTGGTCGGCAACGGTTACGGCAAGCTGCTCGGCGTCACCCAGGTCGACGAGCTGGGCGAGCTGGAAACGCCGATCCTGCTGACCGGCACGCTTGGCGTCTGGCGCGCGGCCGATGCGCTGGTCGAACGGCAGCTGGCGCTGCCGGGGATGGAGCAGGTGCGCTCGCTCAACCCGGTCGTGGGCGAGACCAACGACGGCTTCCTCAACGACATCCGCGCGCGTCCGCTGCGGCCGGAACACGTGCGCCGGGCGCTGGACACGGCCTCCATCGACAACGTCGACGAAGGCGCCGTCGGTGCGGGCACCGGCACGGTTGCGTTCGGCTGGAAGGGCGGCATCGGCACCAGCTCGCGGCGGCTCGACCCGGCGTGGGGCGGGCATACGGTCGGCGTGCTGGTGCAGAGCAACTACGGCGGGCGGCTGACCATCGACGGCGTCGCCCTCGACGGGGTGCGCCCGGACAGGACCTCCGTGCGGAATGCCGGCGATGCGCCGCCCGCGAGCGGCGACGGCAGCATCATGATCGTGGTCGCCACCGATGCGCCGCTGGACGAACGCCTGCTGCGGCGGCTGGCGACGCGTGCGCTGCTGGGCTTGGGCCGCACCGGCTCGTCGATGAGCAACGGCTCGGGCGACTACGTGATCGCGTTCTCGACTGCGCGCGAAGTGCGCAGGACGCCGGGAGCGGACCGCCATGCGCTGCAGGTCCTGCCCAACGACGCGATGACGCCGCTGTTCGATGCGGTCGCCGAGGCGACCGAGGAGGCGATCGTCAACTCGCTGTTCCGCGCGCAGACGATGAGCGGACACCGCGGCACCGTGCCCGCGCTGCCGCTCGAGCGCGTGCTGCCCCTGTTGCATCCGCAAGGCGGAGAGCGATAGACCAGCGCAAAGGAAAAGAAGGAACTCCGCGACCGCTTGCCCGCGGTCGCGGCAGGCCGCGATCGGTGCAACCGGTGCCGCGCCGGTCGTATCCCTGGTGTCATCTGTCCAGCGGAACCACCGCGAATGCTATCGATCCTGCTTGCTGCCGCGCTTTCCGTCGCCCCTGCCCCGGGCGATGCATGCCTGGTCGGCGCCTACCGCTTTCCCGATGCCACGCTGGACGTCGCGCCCAGCGAAGGCGGCCTGCGCTGGCGCCACGTCGACGGCCGCAGCGGCAGGCTCGTGAAGCAGGACGATGGCGGCTGGACCAGCCTGGAAGGCTGGACCGATCGGCTGGACGGGCACCGCGTCTCGTTCTCCGGCTGCGCGTCGGGCGACATGCATTTCGATGGCGTGACGGGCCGGCGCATCGAGCTGCAGGTGACCGAGACGACGTTCGAAGGCAGGGACGGGCTGAAGCTCGCCGGGCGCCTGCTGATGCCCGAAGGCGACGCGGTTGTGCCGCTGGTCGTCCTGGTCCACGGCGCCGAGTCGTCGTCGGCGCGCGAGTGGGACTTCATGCAGCGCCAGCTGCCGGCCGAAGGCGTGGCGGCGTTCGTGTACGACAAGCGCGGCACCGGTGGCTCGGAAGGCCGCTACACGCAGGACTACGGCGTCCTAGCCGACGACGCCATCGCGGCTGTGGACGAGGCGCGTCGGCTGGGCGGAGCACGCGTCGGGCGCGTCGGTTTCCGCGGCGGCTCGCAGGGCGGCTGGGTGGCGCCGCTGGCGGCGACCCGCACCGCCGTCGATTTCATCGTGGTCGCCTATGGCCTGGCGGTGAGTCCGCTGGAGGAGGACCGCGAGGCGACGATCCTGCAGATGCAGCTCAAGGGCCACGGTCCCGACGTCATCGAGCGCGCGCTGGAAATCGTCGATGCCGCCGGCGTGGTGGCTGCCAGCCGCTTCACCGCGGGCATCGAGGCGTTCGACGCGGTCCGCGACAGGTACCGCGACGAGCCCTGGTACAAGGACGTGTACGGCAACTTCACCCACCTGCTGCTGCCGCACATGGGCGACGCGCTGCGCGAAGCGGGGCAGGCCTACAACTTCGGCACGCCGTGGGACTACGACTCGCTGCCGGTCCTGCGCCGGCTACGCACGCCGCAGCTGTGGCAGCTGGCCGAGGCCGACATCGACGCGCCGATGGGCGAAACCTTCCGCCGCCTGCGCGAGCTCGTCACGGAACACGATGCGCCGATCACCATCGCCGTGTTCCCCGGCGCCGAGCACGGCATGACCCTGTTCGAGGCCGATGCCGACGGAACACGCACCTCCCTGCGCTATCCGGACGGCTACACACGGATGACCGTGGATTTCGCGAAGGGACGGCTCGGTGACGCATACGGCGACGCCAGGATGCATCGGCCGGAGTGATCGCGCGCCCGGTGCGCGGTGGGGTTCAGCGCCTGTAGATCCAGTGCCGGGACAGTACGAAGCCGATGAGGCCGAGGACGATCTCGACCACGGGTTTCGCGAGCCACGCCCACTTCAACCCGAGCACGTCGTCGATCGCGCCCATGGCGATGGTGCTGGCCGCGGTGGTGCACAGCCACATCAGCGCGAAGCGCTGGAACTGCACGCGGCCCATCGCCGAGCCCTCGCCGGCGAAGGTGAACTTGCCGTTGAGCCAGTAGCCCAGCAGCGCGCCACTGACGCGGCCGCTGACGTTGGCCGGCTCGATCAGCATGCCCATGTGCGAGAGCCAGACGGTCACGCCCCAGTCGACCAGCCACTGCAGGCCGCCGATGGCGAGGTAATGGCTGCCCTGGCGGCGCAGGCTCATGGGGCATACCCGTGGCTGGGATTCGGCAGGGGAGTGGTCATGGACCGCAAGCCTAATGGGTGCGGGGTGAATGGAACATCGGCGGCGGGGTGGGGTACCCGCCGAAGCGATCACCATCCCGGCGAAGCCCTTAGAGCGTCCAACAAAATGAATTCTGTCATCCCGAGCGTAGCGAGGGATCTTGTCTCCGGAGCCAGAAAAGCGAGATCCCTCGCTGCGCTCGGGATGACATTCTGTTAGATGCTCTTAGAATCCCAGCCTTCGGTCCAGCGGAAATCCCATGAACACACCCCTGCACGTCGTCATCCTCGCCGCCGGCGAGGGCAAGCGCATGAAATCGGACCTGCCCAAGGTGCTGCAGAAGATCGCCGGCCGGCCGATGCTGGCGCACGTGATCGACACCGCGCGCCAGCTGCAGCCGGCCGGCATCCACGTGGTCTACGGCCACGGCGGCGACCAGGTGCGCGCGGCCTTTGCCGACCAGCCGGAGCTGACCTGGGCCGAGCAGGCGCGCCAGCTCGGCACCGGCCACGCCGTGCAGCAGGCGATGCCCGGCGTGCCCGACGACGCGCGCGTGCTGGTGATGTACGGCGACGCGCCGCTGTTCACCGTGGACACGCTGCGCCGGCTGCTGGCCGCCGAAGGCCGGCTCGCGCTGCTGGCCGCGGAACTCGACAACCCCACCGGCTACGGCCGCATCCTGCGCGACGCCGAGGGACGCGTGGCCGCCGTGGTCGAGGAGAAGGACGCCAGCGACGAGCAGCGCGCGCTGCGGCTGGTCAACACCGGCGTCATCGTCGCCGACTCGACCGCGCTGAAGGACTGGCTGTCGCGACTGTCGAACGACAACGCCCAGGGCGAGTACTACCTGACCGACGTGGCCGGCATGGCCTCGGCGGATTTCACCGCCGCGGAAATCGTCAAGGTCGACGACCCGCGCGAGACCGAAGGCGCCAACGATCCCTGGCAGCTTGCCCAGCTCGAGCGCGAGTTCCAGCTGCGCGCGGTGCGCGCGCTGTGCCTGCAGGGCGCGCGTGTCGCCGATCCGGCGCGCGTGGACATCCGCGGCGAGGTGGTGGTCGGCCGCGACGTCGAGATTGACGTCGACGTGGTGTTCGAGGGCCGGGTCGAACTCGGCGACGGCGTCCGCATCGGGCCGTTCACGCGGCTCAGGGACGTGGTGCTCGGCGCGGGCACCCGGGTGCATGCGCACTGCGACCTCGAAGGCGCGCGTGCGGAAGGCGCGGTCACCATCGGTCCGTTCGCGCGCCTGCGCCCCGGCACCGTGCTGGCCGACGGCGTGCATGTGGGCAACTTCGTCGAGACCAAGAACGCGACGCTCGGCGTCGGCAGCAAGGCCAACCACCTGAGCTACCTCGGCGACGCGGCGGTCGGCGCCAAGGCCAACATCGGCGCCGGCACCATCACCTGCAACTACGACGGTGTCAACAAGTCGACCACCACGATTGGCGACGGCGCCTTCATCGGCTCCAACAGCGCGCTGGTGGCGCCGGTCACGATCGGCGCTGGCGCGACGATCGGTGCCGGCTCGGTGATCAGCCACGACGCGCCGGAGGGCGAGCTGACCGTTGCGCGCGCGCGGCAGGTCACGATCGAAGGCTGGACGCGGCCGCAGAAGAAGCCGTAGGAAAAGCCGGGAAAACCGGGGTCAGAGTCGACTTTTCCCCGATTGCTCGAATGGGCCGGAAGGTTTCGGGGAAAAGTCGACTCTGACCCCGGTTTTCCCCACCCCGATTTCCTCAGCTGGGCAACACCAGCGACACGCACAGCCCGCCGCCGTCGCGGTTGAGCAGGGCGATGCGCCCGCCGTGCGCTTCGGCGATCTCGCGCGCCAGTGCCAGGCCCAGGCCGGTGCCGCTGCGCTTGGTCGAATAGAACGGCAGCAGCGCGTTCGCCAGCACCGCCTCGTTCATGCCGCTGCCGCGGTCGAGCACGTCGATGCGCCAGCCGTCGGCGATCCGGCGCACGGCCAGCGACACGGTGTCCGCCGCGGTGCCGGACTCGTGGGCGTTCTTGAGCAGGTTCAGCAGCGCCTGCTCCAGCTGGCCGGGATCGAAGCGCACGACCTCGTCCGGGATCGTGCCGTCGACGGCGAAGTCGACCTGCGTGCGCAGCTTCTCGAGGAACGGAGGCAGGCGCATCGGCTCGCTGCGCGGCGCCGGCAGCTTGGCGAAGCGCGCGTAGTCGCGCAGGAAGCCCTCGAGGTGGCGCGCGCGCTCCTCGATCGTGGACAGCGCGATCGGCAGTTTCTCGTACTGGCCGCGGCGCAGCAGTTCGGCGCCCGAATGCGCGAGCGAGGCGATCGGCGCCAGCGAGTTGTTGAGCTCGTGGCTGATCACGCAGATCACCTTCTTCCAGGTCTGCACTTCCTGCCGCCGCAGTTCGGCGGTCATCTGCCGCAGCAGCACCAGCTCGTGCAGGCGCCCGTTGAGCCGGAACATGCGCCGCGCGAGGTGGTAGATGTCCTCGCGGTCTTCGTCGCCGACGGTGAACATGCCGTCGCCGCCGCGGGCGAAGGCTTCGCCCACCGCGGGCGGCGCGGCCTGCAGCGGTTCATCGAGCGAATGCCCTTCGAGTCGGCGCCCGTCGCCCAGCATCTTGCGCGCGGCGAGGTTGCCGAGCACCACGCGCTGCGACGGATCCAGCAGCAGCATCGCCACCGGCGTGTTCTGCACCATGGTGTCGAGCAGCAGTTCGCGCTGCACCAGCGACAGGCGCTGGTCGCGCAGGGTCTGGCCGAGTTCGTTGTGGGCGTCGACCAGCTCGATCAGGTCGCCGTAGCGGTCCCAGGTGATGCCGAAGCTGAAATCGCCGTCGCGGTAGCCGGCGACCGTGCCGGCGAGCGCGCGGAACAGCGCGCGCAGCGGTACGAACGTGCGCCAGACGACAAGCCCCATGGCTGTGCCGGCGACGAGCGCCGCGATCGCGGCGGCCTGCCACGGCGGCAGCCAGCGCGCCAGCAGCGCGGTGAGCGCGGCGGTTGCGAACACGCCGAGCAGGACCAGCGCGACCATCCGGATCGCCAGCGGCAGGACGCGGAGGATGCGCATCAGCCGCGCGGGATGCCGTAGCGGTCGAGGCGCCGGTACAGCGCCTGACGCGACAGGCCGAGGTCGGCCGCCGCCTGCGCGAGCACGCCGCCGCTGCGCTGCAGGGCCGCCTCGATCGCGGCGCGGTCGGGTTCGTCGCCGGCCTGCGCGGGCGACGCCGATGCGAGCGCCTGCAGGCCCAGCG
>JAFAEU010000140.1 GCA_023423855.1 Pseudomonadota bacterium
AAGGCCGGCACCTCGGCGCCACTGGCATCGAGGATGCGCACCCGCGCGGCGTCGGTCAGCGCGCCTTGCGGAAACGGAATGCCGAGGTTGACCAGTTCGCTGCTGCCGACGCTGCCGTTGGGCGTCAGCGTGATGGTCTTCGGCAAGCCCTGCGTGGATGCCGCCGGCGCCGCTGCCGCCTCGCCGGCCGTGGCCGCCATCGCGGCCGGGGCAGCCGACATCCGCTCCGAACACCCACCGAGCACGGGCAACACCGGCAGCACGCACAATGCGAGTGCCTGTAGCGCGGACGCGCGGCGGCAGGCAACGGGGAATGGGATCATCGAATCGAATCTCCGGCGGGGGCGTCCTCTGCCACCCTGAAACAGTCCGGCAACGGGGCTGGATCCCGTTTGAAGGTCTGGAGTATAGGGTTGCGTCTCCGGCCCCTGTCGCAGCCGGCCCCAGCAGGGCATCGCATCACATTCCGCGGTCAGGAAGCGGACAGGTGGTGCGTGCCCGGCGGGCGCCTGGCCACACCGGATTCGACGTATCCTATTGCAAATCAAGGATTTATTGAAAGCATGTCTGAAACCGGTTCGATCGCGGCGAATGCTGCGAAAAGTGATGCAGTTCCGAATTGGCGCTGGCCACGCGGGGAGGACGGCGAATTCCGGGTCGCGGGGCGTCCGCTTTCGCGCGTGGTCGACGAGATCGGGGTGACGCCCTGCTACCTCTACGACCGCAGCCGGCTGGCCGAGCGCGCGCGCGGGCTGCGCTCGGCGCTTCCGCCCGGCGTGCTGCTGCACTACGCGATCAAGGCCAACCCGATGCCGGCGCTGGTCGGCTTCATGGCCGCCCACGTCGACGGCTTCGACGTGGCCTCCGCGGGCGAGCTGCGCGTCGCACTGGACGCCGGCATGGACCGCGAGCACGTCAGCTTCGCCGGCCCGGGCAAGCAGGAAGCGGAACTGCAGCGCGCGCAGGCGGCCGGGATCCTGGTGAACCTGGAATCGTTCCGCGAGGTCGACATCCTCGCGCGCGCTTCGGAGCGCGGCGGCGCGCCGGCGCGCGTGGCCGTGCGCGTCAACCTGCCGTTCGAGCTGAAGGCCTCCGGCATGAAGATGAGCGGCGGCGCCAAGCAGTTCGGCGTCGACGCCGAGCAGGTGCCCGCGCTGCTGCGCCGGATCGCGGACGCCGGCCTCGCGTTCGAAGGCTTCCACTGCTTCGCCGGCTCGCAGAACCTGCGCGCCGAGGCCATCGTCGAGGCGCAGCAGCGCGGCTACGCGCTGGTGCGGGAGTGGCTGGACGACTTCCCCGGCCCGCTGCGCTTCCTCAACCTCGGCGGTGGATTCGGCATTCCCTACAGCGACCGCGACCAGCCCCTGGACACCAGCCCGGTATTCGCCTCGTTGCACGACCTCGCCGCGCGGACCGCCGGCGACTTCGGGCCGCAGGCGCGCCTCGTGATCGAACTGGGGCGCTATCTCGTCGGCGAGGCCGGCCTCTACGTCTGCCGCGTGGTGGACCGCAAGCTGTCGCGCGACAAGGTGTTCCTCGTCACCGATGGCGGCATGCACCAGCATCTCGCGGCGTCCGGCAACTTCGGTCAGGTCATGCGCCGCAACTATCCGATGGCGATCAACGGCGGCGGCGGCGAACGCGAGAAGGCGTCGGTCGTCGGTCCGCTGTGCACGCCGCTGGATCTGCTCGGGGACAACGTCGAACTCGAGCGCGCCGGTCCGGGCGATCTGGTGGTGGTGTTCCAGTCCGGCGCCTACGGCCGCACCGCGAGCCCGCGGCAGTTCCTCGGCCACCCGGACGTGATCGAAGCGCTGGTCTGATCGTGCGGTCGCCGCCTCAGCCCAGCAGCCGGCGATAGATCTCCAGGTATTCGCCGGCGTACCGCTGCCGGCTGAACTGGTGCCTCGCGTGTTCCACGGCCTGGCGGGCCAGTTCGGCGCGGTAGGCTTCGCTGATCGCCACTTCCTGCAGCATGTCCGCCAGCGATTCGACCGCCGGTTCCGGCGCGAGGCGCCCCGTCCGCCGGTCGAGCACCACCTCGGGAATGCCGCCGACCCGTGCCGCCACGACCGGCACGCCGCAGGCCTGTGCCTCCGCTAGCACCAGGCCGAAGGCCTCGTCGCGCGCACCATGCAGCAGCACGTCGAAGCCGGGAAACCAGTGCTGCGGATCGGTCTGGAAACCGCAGAAGTGCACGCGCCCGGCGAACTGCGCGTCGACCAGCGACCGCACCGTCGCCTCCTGCCCGGCATCGCCGCGACCGAGCACCAGCAGCCGCGCATCGCGCCCCGGATGGCGGCGCATGAGGGCCTGGAACGCGCCGATCGCGAGATCCACGCCCTTCTCCGGGCCGAAGTGGCCAACCGTGCCGACCAGCAGCGTCGTTTCGCTGGCGCCGACGTGCCGGCGCGTACGGGCACGCATCGCGGGATCGGGCCGGAAGCGCTCCAGATCGATGCCGAGCGGAATGCAGGACACCTTGGCCGGGTTGACGTAGTTGTGGCCGATGTAGTGCCGGAGCCGTTCCTGCGACGCGGTGACCACCGCACCGACCCGCAACCCGACCAGCGCGTTGCGCAGGCGGTCGCGGAAACGCGCGGTCTCGAGGTCACGCGTGCGGTGGAAGCTCATCAGCAGCGCAGGCCCTTTCCGCGGCATCGCCAGCGCGGCCATCGCCTCGCTGGCGGCGTCGTGGGC
>JAFAEU010000151.1 GCA_023423855.1 Pseudomonadota bacterium
TGTCTCCGGAGCCAGAAAAGCGAGATCCCTCGCTGCGCTTGGGATGGCATTCTGTTGGATGCTCCTACCATCCATAAAGGCGCAATGCCCCGCAAGCGGGGGGAGGGATTCGCTTGCAGAAGCGCCCTCAGGCGCGATCGCCTGCCGCACTCCATCGAACACACCCGGTCGCGACTGGAGGCGCTCCCGCAGTTTTCGGATCGCTTTCTTCATAGGGTTTGCCCCAGGTGGGGCACGCCCCAGCTTGGAGGCGACGCACGGGCCGCAGCAGACTCCACGTGCGCGCCATGCGCGTGATGTTTCCCCCGACATCCACGTAGACAGGAGTCCACACCATGAGCTTCCTCAGCGGCCTCGGCGACATCGTTTCCAGCGTCGTCAACCTCGCGGTCACCGCCTATACCGGCAACCCCATGCTCGGCCAGCTGGCCGGCGGCCTGGTCGGTTCGCTGCTCGGCGATTCCGGTTCCGGCAATTCCGGCTTCGATTCGGTGTTCAACGGCGCATTCAGCAACGGCTTCCTCAACGGCCTCAACGCCTGACGTGCCACGGGGGCTCGGCGACCGGCGCATGAAGCGGCGGTTGCCGTGGGTCCCCGGACGCACGCGCCCCTGCCGATGAACGGCTCTCCGGACCAGACATGAGCAAACGACCGCCCCAGCGCCACGTGGCCCGCAATCCGCCTGCGCCCGCCGTCGACAGCCGGCTGTCCACCGTCGATCTGGACGCCCCTTCCGGATCGCAATCCGATGCGCCCCCGCCTGCAGCCGCGCGCGATGTCCGGCCCGCGCCGGTGGCGACCAGCCGTGAGGAACTCGTGGACCTGCTCGGCGACCTGCGGCAGCAGGGCAGCCTCGATGTCGCCGACGAAGCCGCCCTCCTGCGCAAGTACGACGGGCTGCTGGTGGAACTGCGCGCGGAGAAGGCGCGACTGGAAACGGAATTCCGCGAGCGGATGTCGCGCGACGGGCCGGAGGAGACGAATGCCTGGCTGGCCGGGGCGGCGGAGGCGCTGGGTCGCCGGCAGGGCGAGCAGATGCGCCAGCTGATGACGACGATCCCCGCGCTGTCGGCGCATTTCGGACACGGAGATCGCGCCTGAAGTCAGTGCCGACCCTGCAGGCAGCGCCTTCAGGCGCGACCGCAAGCCGCGCACGCGCCCGAACGCGACAGATACCGCGTGCGCAGGTGTTCCGAGGCCCCCTAGGGTCCGCCCCAGTTGTTGCCCCGAAGCGGTTCCGTAGACTCGATCACGACCCCCGACGGTTCTTCACGTCCTCCCGCAGAATCCTCTGGTAGATCTCTTCCCATGGCCCGTCCTCCCCGTCGTCAGCCAGCGCGCAATCCGTCGCCTTCGTCGGCGGCCGTGGTGCCGCTGCGGCCGGCGACGCGCGACGACGCGGACCAGGCTCCCCCGCAGGACGAACTGGACCGAATCGCGGACAGCCTGGTCGAGGAACTGGCGGCCACCCTCGAGGAGGGCGGCGTCCTCGGCGCCGACGACCGCGCCGCCCTGCGCGAACAGGTCGAGCTTGCATTGCGTCAGCAGGTGGAAGCCGTCGCCGCCGGGCCGGCCGCGCCCGCCGTGGGCGCCGCCGCGTCCAGCCGCTCGGAATGGCTGGATACGATCGAAGGGCTGCGCGCGAACGAGGTCCTGACCGAAGAGGACGCGAACGCGCTGATCCGGCAACTCGACGTCATCCTGTCGCCGTCGCAGAACAAGGACGTGGATCTCGCCCTCGAGTTCGGCAGGCGCTTCCAGCGCGACGGCCAGGAACAGGCGCTGGCCTGGTTCAAGGCGCAGTTGAACGGCGCGTCCACCGAGACGTCCCCGAACGAAGGCGGGAAGCCTTCGGAGCCGCCGGTGGCGCTGGCATCGGCCATCGTGAATTCGAAGTCGCGAAGGTTGCGCGGTCCGCCGCGTCGTTGAGCAGACAACGATCGCAGGCATTCGCACGAACAACCTTCAATGACTTATCCGGAGAATCGACATGGCTACCGACATCAGCAACTTCATCTTCAACAACATCGTCACCGGCGAGAACCTGGCGTCCTCGGAAACCTCGACCAGCAGCAAGAAGGCGCGCAACTTCTTCGAGGCGCTGGGCAAGGCGCTGGGCGAGATGCTGGGCAAGGAATCCGCGCGCCTGGTCGACGCGGCCGACCGCATGGTCGCGCACAGCGAGGAAAAGGACGGCAAGGCGTTCATGGAGGCGTCCACCGACTTCCAGGTGGCCAGCCAGCGCTTCAACATCATGAGCAACACCGCGGCCACCGCGATCAAGTCGATCGGCGAAGGCCTGACCGGCATCGCGCGCAAGCAGTAAGCGCGCAAGGGCTGTCGCCGGGGAGGCCTTGCGGTCTTCCCGGCGCGGCCGCCGGACACGATGTGTTCAGAACTCCCGGGCGCCATGTCTGTCGAAGGCATGGCGTTCGTTTTTTTGCTCTACTGCTTCCGGCACTGCGGAGGATGCCCATGAACAGACCTGCAGCCCTTCTCGTCCTGATCGTGGCCCTGGCGATTCCGGGGACCGCGCTGGCGCAGTTCGAGCCCAATGCGACGGCGGGACTCGCCGAAGGCTATCGGATGGACATGCTGCAAAGCCTCGTCCGCGACAGCACGATCCCGAAGCCGAAAAGCGCGGGCAGCCAGTCCCGCGACGGTGGCGCAACCGCGGCGAGGGCATCCTCCGCTTCGCCGACGCGGGTGACCTACCGGAGCGAGGTCAGCACCAGGCTCAGGAACGAGATCCTGCGCGAGTCGACGGGGAACGCGCGTTCCGACGAACTGCTGCGGCCGGTGATTTCATCGGGCCGGCTGATGACCGAGTACGGCAAGCTGATGCGGCACCTGGACCTGTCCTCCAACGACATCGCCGACGTGATGACCGCCTACCTGCTCGTCTCCATGGAAGCGGTGAACGGCCAGACGCCCGGCGCGCGAGAACGCAGCGCGGCCAGGCGGGCGATCGCGGACAAGCTCGCCGCGTCGCCGGAGCTGCGCAGCCTCCCGGCCGACGACAGGCAGGTCCTAGCCGAGCGCTACGCCTACTCGACGCTGTCGACGGGCTTGACGTTCCAGGTGCTGAGCCGGGCCAACCGGAAGGCGGAACTGGATGAGTTCCGAACGCGCGTCAGGCGCAACGTGTCGCGTTCGACCGGCATCGACCCCGCGCGCGTGTCGATGACGGCAGCGGGCCTGACCGCGGTGCGGTGATGGGTGCCGTCATGCGGCGCAAGGCGTTGCCGTCGCGGATGAAGGCGCGGATAGGTGGATCGCGCACGACGCGTGCCGCCGTGTCCGCACCGCGCTTCATGGCGCTGGTGTTGTGCGCCATGCTCGCGGTCCCGGCGCTGGCGCCCGCGGCGCCTTTGGCGGGCGGCGCGCAGGACGCGGCCATCGACGAACAGGCGCTGCGCGCCGACATGCAGCGCATGATCGAGCAGCGCCGGCGCGAACTGCTGCCGGAGTACGAGCGCCGCGTGCGCCGCGACGGCAAGGCGAGCGCGGACGACTGGCTGCGCAAGCGAGCCGAGGAACTGGGCCGGCGCGATGGCGCCACGATCCGCCGGAAATACGACGGCCGCCGTTCCGGGGCGCGATAGAAGTGCGGAGATCGGTCCTGCATGCACGTGGCCACGCGGCCGCGGGCGGTGCCCAGCCTGTCCGGCGGCGCGATGGAGAGGCCAAGTGCGTGCCCGCCGCGAAGGCGCGCTGACGAGGCCGGGGCGACGACGACGAGGTGGCAGACTTCAGCGCATGCGCCTGGCGAGCAGCCAGGCCCAGAGTCCGGTCGCCAGCCCGGTGATCGTCAGCGCATTGCGCCAGGTCGTCGCGTTCTCCGGCGGGATGGGCAGCTTGAACAGGTCCGGCGCGACCGTCGCCAGCGCCGAGGCGAGGCAGCCGTAGGTGACGACGATCAGCGACCAGTACAGCCACTGCTGCAGGCGCGAGCGGCGGGCCTCGACGTCCTCGGCCCCGTCCGCATCGCCGTCGCCGACATGTCCGGCCGGGCGCCCGTCGTCCGCATCCTCGTCGTTGTCGTAGCGCGGCAGCATCAGCCCGGCCGCGGCCGTGTGCCCCGCGGCGGCGACCTCCCTAGCCGGCGCGCGCGCGCGACCGTCGTCCGCATCCGCTGCCTGCCCGCGACCTTGCCCGTTGCCGGATTCGTCGCTCCCGCGGCGCCCGTCGCGCGGGTGTTCGCCTTCGGCTTCCTCGTCCTCCGCCCCGGTCGCGCGTTCGGGCCGCTCCTGCTGCGTGGCTTCCTCGGGCTTGCGCGCGCGTAGTGCGGCCTGTGGCGCGTTCGCATGGGTGGTGCCGGCCGGGTTGCCGACCGCGGCGAGGGTGACGCCCGCGGCGCCGGCAAGGCCTGGCAGTCCACCCGGCAATCCGGGCTCCGAGGCGGCGTTCGCGCCGTCCGCGCGTCCCGGTTGCTGCATCGCTTCGCCCGGCGTTCGCGCCTGCAGCGCCTGCTGAGCGGCCAGTTCCTGCAGCACGGACGCATGGCCCGCGGGTGCCCCGGATGCCGGCGCCGCGTCCCGGGCG
>JAFAEU010000156.1 GCA_023423855.1 Pseudomonadota bacterium
GGCCGGCGCCGTCCGCGGCCGCGCGGGCCGGGCAGGTCGCCGTCGACGCGGGATTCGGACTCCGGCAGCAACTGAATACGACTGCTGGCGGCATTGACACTCATTCTCATGTGTGGCGCAATGGCGGCCCGCTTTCCGCCCGCCTGCCCGCACCGTGTACGTCTGCATCTGCAACGGGGTCACCGAACACGATATCCGCCGCGCGGCGGAGGCCGGCTGCGGCTCGATGTCGGAGCTGACCATGCGCACCGGCGCCGGCGCCTGCTGCGGGACCTGCGTGGACACCGCCTGCGCGCTGCTCGACGAAGCCCGGCCTGCCACTGGCGCTGCCACGGGCAACGTCATCGCGTTTCCGCTGGTCTCGCGCGCCGCCTGAGCGCGTCGCCCGCCGGTCCACGGCGCGGATACAAATGCACACTATTCGTGTTCCGCCATCGCCGGCTGCGTGGCGCTAGAGTCTGCACGTCCACGGTCCGCGGAACACGGCAATGAAAGGCGACGCACAGGTCATCCAGTACCTCAACAAGGCGCTCTACAACGAGCTGACCGCGATCAACCAGTACTTCCTGCACGCCAAGATGCTGAAGAACTGGGGCCTGGAGGAACTCGCCAAGCACGAGTACGCCGAGTCGATCGACGAGATGAAGCACGCGGACGTGCTGGCCGAGCGCATCCTGTTCCTCGAGGGGCTGCCGAACTTCCAGGCGCTGGGCAAGCTGAAGATCGGCGAGAACCCGGTGGAGATCCTGCGCTGCGACCTCGCGCTGGAGATGGAGGGCATCCCGTTGCTGCGCGAGGCGATCGCCTACTGCGAGACAGCCAACGATTTCGTCAGCCGCAAGCTGTTCGCCGATATCCTCGAGAACGAGGAAGAGCACGTCGACTGGCTTGAGACCCAGCTCGACCTGGTCGCGCGCGTGGGCGAGCAGAACTACCTGCAGAGCAAGATCGAGGACTGATCCGCCCCGCGGCCTGCGGTCCCATAGGTCGGGGCTCGCCCCGACGCTGCGGGGTTGCATTCCCACATTGCGGGGCTACGCCCCCGACGCCCGGCTATCGGTGGCCATGGCGTCGGCCACGTAGAGCCTGCCCCGTACTTGATACGGGGGCCGACCTACGCCATTCCGTATGCTTGATCGCGGATGGGTATCAGGCCTGCTGCGCCGGGCGGCGGGCCAACATCTGCTGGCGCGCGCGGGCGAATTCGTTGGCGATCAGGGCCACCGCGACCGCCGGGCGCTCCAGCGATTTCTCGCGCGCGGCGAGTTCGACGCGCTTGGCCGCGGCCGACAGTGACATCGCCCCGAGGTTGGCGGCGGACGACTTGAGCGAGTGCGCGGCGTCGCGCAGGGCGTCGTAGTCGGGCCCGGCGGCGGCGTTCTCGAGGGCCTTGATCAGTCGCGGCGTGTCGTCGAGGAAGACGTCGACCAGGCGGTCGACTTCCTCGCCGAGCATGGCCTGCAGGTCGTCGAGGATGTCGGTGTCGAGTACGAGCGCCAGCGGGCGCCTGGGGGCCTCCGGCGCGCCCGCGCCGACGGATGCCGGCGGCGTGGCGGCAGCGACTGGCGTTGATTGCACTGCCGGGGCCGGCGCGGAAGGCGGAGCCTGCATCGAAGCCGGCGTCGGGACCTGTGCCGGAATCGACGCCGTGGGCGCCGGCACTGCCTCGGGCGATGGCGCCGCGGATGGCGCATCGACTGGCGGCGAAGCCTGCGCTGCGGCGCCGGCGCCGGTCGTCTCCGTGACGGACGCTGCCGCCTGCGGCGCCGGCGCGGTTTCGGTTGTCGGCAGGCCCAGCAACTGCGGGTCGAGTCCGGTCGGCGTGGCCGCTTCGGCCTGCGGCGTCGCGGCGCCGACGAGGTCGGCGAACTCGGCGGGCACGGTGATCTGGTCCGGGTCCCACCAGCGGTGCAGGCAGCGCTCGAGCTCGCTGCGGGTGACCGGCTTGGGCAGGTAGTCGTCCATGCCGGCGTCCAGGCACTTCTGGCGGTCACCGGCCATCGCGTTGGCGGTCATGGCGATGATCGGCAGGCGGCGGCCGTCGCCGCTGGCCTCCTCGTTCTCGCGCCAGCGCTGGGTGGCGGTGTAGCCGTCCATGACCGGCATCTGGCAGTCCATCAGCACGATGTCGTAGCGCGAGGCCGACATGCGCAACAGCGCGGCCTCGCCGTTGCTGGCGGTGTCGCAGGTGATGCCGAGCACGCCGAGCAGGCGCTGGCCAACCATCAGGTTGACCGGGTTGTCCTCGACCAGCAGCACGCGCGGCTTGCGCACGGCGAGCTTGTCGACGGTCGTGGGCGGCGGCGTGGGCACGGCAGGTTCCTCGACGTCGGAAGCGGCGGCGGGCGCGGCGGTCGCCTCGCCGGCCTGTTCGAACAGCGCGGCGCGCAGGTTGGCGTCGGGCGACTGGCGGCTGAGCAGGGTGACGCTGCGCTGCAGTTCCTCGGCCACCGGGTCGTCGCCGTAGAGGCAGACCAGGCGCAGGTCGCCGTAGACGGCCTGCCGGCCGAGGTTGCGGTGCAGCGCCAGCGCGGTGTTGCGCATGCCGGCCAGGTCGGCGAGCACGATCGAGTAGGACCACGGCGGGCCCTGGTTGGCCGCGGTGCGCAGCCGGTCCAGCGCTTCCTGGGTGGTCTCCACAGAGGTCACGCGCAGGCCCCAGTTCGGCAGCAGCATGCTCAGGCGCAGGCGCAGGCGCGGATCGGCGCTGAGCAGCAGCAGGCGCCCGTCCTGCGGACTCTTGTCCTCGGCCTGCATGTCGCCCTGCACCTTGAGCAGGGGCACCTCGAACCAGAACGTGGCACCGGCGCCGGGTTCGGACTCGACGCCGATGCGCCCGCCCATCAGGTCGACGATGCGCTTGGAGATCGCCAGCCCGAGCCCGGTGCCGCCGTACAGGCGGGTGGTCGAGGCGTCGGCCTGGCTGAAGGCCTGGAACAGGCGCGACTGCGCGGCCTGGGAGATGCCGATGCCGGTGTCGCGCACCTCGAAGCGCAGCTGGTGCTGCGCAGCGGTCTCGCCGGTCTTGCGCAGCGACACGGTAACCGAACCGCGCTCGGTGAACTTGACCGCGTTGCTGATCAGGTTGCCCAGCACCTGGCGCAGGCGCACCGGGTCGCCGCGCACCGGCAGGCGCACGCCGGCGTCGAGCTGCATGTGCAGGCGCAGGCCCTTGCTCTGTGCCGGGCGCTCCATCAGCTGCAGCACGCCCTCGAGCAGTTCGCGCAGGTTGAAGGCGGTGGTCTCGAGTTCGAGCTTGTCGGCCTCGAGTTTGGAGTAGTCGAGGAAGTCGTCGACGATGCGCAGCATCAGCTGCGAGAACAGGGACGCGGTGCGCACCAGTTCGTCTTGGTCGGGCGCGAGCCTGGCGTGCATCAGCAGGTCGAGCATCGGCACGATGCCGTTGAGCGGCGTGCGGATCTCGTGGCTCATCGTCGCCAGGAACTCGCCCTTGGCCATCGCCGCCGAGTCGGCTGCCTGCTTGGCCTGGCGCATTTCCAGTTCGAGCTGGGCGTGGCGTTCGAGCTCGCGGTGCAGTTCGCCGAGCACCTGTTCGTCGCGCTGCGCGCGCTCCTGCGCTTCGAGCAGTTCCTTCTCGCGGATGCGCAGGTGGTAGAACACGGCGATCGAGGCGAACACCGCCAACAGCGCGAGCACCAGTGCGAAGCTCAGCCACGGCCCTTCCATGCCGAGCATGTGCAGCGCCATCGTCACCGCGGCGCCGCCGGCGGCGCCGAGGGTGAACCAGCGCAGCATCGTGCTCGAGGGGCGGGCGTGGCTGATCATCGACGGGTCCTAGAGCACCGAGGTCTGGAAGTCGAACTCGAGGTCGCCGGCCGGGCGTTGCACCAGGTTGCCCTGGATGAAGTCGACCCCGGTCATCCACAGCGTGGCCGCCGACTGCGCGTCCTCGACCTGCTGGCCGATCACCTGCAGGCCGAGCCGGTGCGCGAATTCGATCGCGCTGCGCATCTCGTCGCGCAGCGCGGTGTCGTCGAGGTGGCTGGAGTAGCGCGCCGCAAGCCGCACGTAGCCCAGCGGCAGTTGGCCCAGCAGCGCGTTGGCCTCGGTGCCGAAGCGGTACTGGCTCAGGCACAGCTGCACGCCGGCCGAGACCATCGCGCTGCAGAACTCCTGCAGCGACAGCGCATGCA
>JAFAEU010000164.1 GCA_023423855.1 Pseudomonadota bacterium
ACCGCGACGCGGTGCTGCAGCGCGCGCGCGACGTCGGTGTCGCGCGGATGATCGTCACCGGCGCCAGCCGCGAGCATTCGCCGAAGGCGCTGGCGCTCGCGCAAGCGCACCCCGGCCTGCTGTCCGCGACCGCCGGCGTGCACCCGCACCACGCGATCGAGTACACCGACGAGTGCGACGCGGAAATGCGCGCGCTGCACGCGCATCCGGAAGTCGTGGCCGTGGGTGAAACCGGCCTCGACTACTTCCGCGATTTCTCGCCGCGCCCCGCGCAGCGCAAAGCCTTCGAGCGCCAGCTGCAGATCGGCGTCGACACCGGCAAGCCGCTGTTCCTGCACCAGCGCGACGCGCACGCCGATTTCCTGGCGATCATGAAGGACTTCGACGGCCGCCTCGGCCCGGCGGTCGTGCACTGCTTCACCGGCACCCGCGAGGAGCTGTTCGACTACCTCGACCGCGACTGGCACATCGGCATCACCGGCTGGCTGTGCGACGAGCGCCGCGGCGCGCACCTGCGCGACATCGTGAAGAACATCCCGGCGAACCGGCTGATGGTCGAGACCGACGCGCCCTACCTGCTGCCACGCACGCTCAGGCCGATGCCGAAGGACCGGCGCAACGAGCCGGCCTTCCTGCCGCACATCGTCGAGGAACTGGCGCGCGACCGCGGCGAGGACGTCGCGGTGACCGCGGCCAATGCCTCGGCCACCGCGCGCGCGTTCTTCCGGCTGCCCGACTCACGCCCAGGGAAGGTCTGAACAACTGCCGTCATCCCCGCGAAGGCGGGGATCCAGTGTCTGCTTTCGACGGCTCGAAGTCGCTGGATCCCCGCCTTCGCGGGGATGACGAGTTGAGCGCGAGTTGTTCAGACTCTAGGGCTGCGGCGGCTGCATCGCGCCCTCGTCCAGCGGCGCGCCCACGACGAAGGCCGTGGTCTTGAGTTCGTAGCCGATGGCGTCGGGCGGCGGGCTCGCCTCCAGCACGATGTGATCCAGGTGCATGCCCGTCCCGGGATTGAACTCCTCGTCGGCGCTGCTGGCGAAGCCCCAGCGGGTGCCGCCCGACCACACGCAGACCGTGGCACCGCTCGGCGCCTGCCACCGGTTGCAGGGCTGCCCTGCCACCGTCGCCGCGGCCGTGCCCACCGGTCCGCTCACGCCGGGCGGATCGCGCACGACCATGACGATGTCCGGATTGCCATCGCTTTCCATGCGCTCACCCGTCTCCAGGTCGAGCGTGATCGCCCGCTGCGCGTCCACGTAGCCATGCAGGCCGGTGAGCCCCAGCGTGAACGTGCACAGCTCGGCCGGGGTCGAGGGCGCTTCCGGCTGGGCCACGTGCCAGACTTCCATCCGGTAGGCGTAGCGGTCGCGGTCGCGCCACATCCGCCAGCGCTGCGTCGCGATCAGGTGCTCGTCCGACGCCGGGATCGGCTGGACCGGGAAGCCCGCCTCGCGGCAGCGTTGCACCCGGTCGCGGTAGCCCTCGAGCTGCGCGTTCCGGCCTTCTTCCAGCATCTGCACGACCTGGTCGAGGTACAGCGTTGGCGCATCGGCGGCGGCCGAAGGCGCGGCATTCCCGGTTCCGTCCGCGGCCGGGCCGCCGCATCCGCCCGCCAGCAGCGCGAGCGTTGCCGCGACCAGGCCGGCGGCGGCGGCCGGCATCCTCGACGGCCTCACCACCTGACCAGCTCGACGCGGCGGTTCTTCGCCCGGCCTTCGTCGGTGTCGTTGTCGGCGACCGGCTGCGACTGGCCGTGGCCTTTCGCCTCCAGGCGCGAGGCCTCGACGCCCTGCGCGGTCAGCGCGGCGACCACGCTCTTCGCGCGCGCTTCGGACAGGCGCTGGTTGTGCGCGGCCTCGCCGGTGTTGTCGGTGTGGCCATCGATCGACAGCCGCAGCGCCGGGTCCTCGCGCAGCAGCGCCAGCACCTGCTCGATCTGCGGCTGCGAGTCGGGGAGGATATCGGCCTTGTCGACCGCGAAGTTGACCTGGATCGCGACGCGGCCGTCGGCGTCGAGCTGCTGCTTCAGCGCCGAGGCCGGCAGCAGCGCTGCGGTCTGCACGAAGCCTTCCCGCTCCATCACCACCCAGCCGCCGCCGTTGTACTCCAGCCGCGCATGCACCCAGACCTGGCGCCCGTCCGGACGGTCGACGCGATAGACCAGCGAGTCGTAGTCGTGCCAGCCGAAGCTGGTGCCGTCGCTGTAGGGGCTCTTCAGGTCGAAGCCGTAGCGCTCCGAGGCCTCCTTCGGGATGCGGCCCTCGAACACCTTCGTGCCGCCGGCCTCGGCCATCATCGCCTCGAGGTTGCGCCGGACCTCGTGCAGCGAATGCGTCCTGCGTTCGGTCGCCCTGACCGTGGCGATATGGGCGCGGCCCTCGACTTCCTCGAAGTCGCTGCCGGTCCAGAACGGATACATGTCGAAGTCGCGCTTCTTCGGCCGGTCGCCGCCGTAGCCGGCCGGCGGCGACAGGAACGGCGGCGCGTCGCTCCAGCGCGCGGTCGCCGCGAACGGACGCTCTTCGACCACCACCAGTCCGGCGCTGCGGCTGTCGGTGGACAGCTGTACCCAGATGTTGCGGTCGGCCTGGCGGATCACGTGGACCGTGGTCGGCACGTCCCCG
>JAFAEU010000337.1 GCA_023423855.1 Pseudomonadota bacterium
CGCGGCGTCGAGCAATGGCGGCCGATCTTCGCCGCGCAGGAACTATATGAAGCGGCGATGCGCAAGTCGGGACTGGGCCTCGACGGCGTGGTCGACAAGGAGGTCCGGCGCATGGCCAGGCGCCACGGCGTCGAACTGCGCGGGGTGAACTTCAAGCTGGAGGTCGCGGATCCGAAGGCCGCGATCCGCGAGTTCCAGGCGACGACGCTCGCCGACACCGACTGCTTCGCGAAAACCCTGTCGCGGATCGAGACCGACCTCGAATCGATGCGCCGGCGCGCCAACGCCTGGGCGACCGGCGACATCGAGTCCCTGCGCGCGCTGCCCTACGAGAGCCAGTACAGCGCCTGCATCCGCGCGGTCACCGAAACCGGGCTGGCGCGCAGGCTCGGCATGGACGACCTGCGGCCACGCATCGCCGACCTGTGGATCGCCGCGGCCGAGGACACGCTGGCAACCAATGCGACGAGTTTCGCGATGCTGCCGCTGTCGCTGGTGACCGCGCCGGACGGTTACCTGGCGCGGCTGCAGGCGAAGGGCTACGAGGTCGAAGCGCCGCGTTGATTCGGCGTTCCTGCGAGCCGGCACGCGCCACCTGCACGCTCGTCGAATCGATCAGGACGCCGCGACGTTGCGGATCGCCGGCGATGCTGCATCCGGCCACCGCGCGAGTACCGCGCCGCGGATGCCTGCGGCGTCCAATCCTGCCTCGGCCAGCAGGTCCTCGCGGCTGGCGTGGTGCTGGAACGCGTCGGGCAGGCCGAGCTGCAGCACCGGCAGGGCGAGGCCTTCGGCCTGCAGCAGTTCGAGCACGCCGGAGCCGGCGCCGCCGGCGACCACGTTGTCCTCGAGGGTGACGAAGCCGTCGTGGGTCTTCGCCAGTTCCAGCAGCAGCGCGCGGTCGAGCGGCTTGACGAAGCGCATGTTGACCACGCTCAGGCCGAGGTCCGCGCCAACCTGTTCCGCCGCCGGCACCAGCGCGCCGAAGGCGAGCAGGGCGATGCGCGAGCCCTGCCGGCGCACTTCGGCCTTGCCGATCGGCAGGACGTCGAGCGCCTCGCCCGCGGCCACGCCGGGGCCGGTACCGCGCGGATAGCGCACCGCGGCCGGGCCTTCGTACCTGAAGCCGGTCGAGAGCATCTGCCGGCATTCGCGTTCGTCCGCCGGCGCCATCACCACCATGTTCGGCACGCAGCGCAGGTAGCTCAGGTCGAGGTTGCCGGCGTGCGTCGCGCCGTCCGGGCCGACCACGCCGCCGCGGTCGATCGCGAACAGCACGTCGAGCTTCTGGATCGCCACGTCGTGCACCAACTGGTCGTAGCCGCGCTGCAGGAAGGTCGAGTAGATCGCAACCACCGGCTTCGCGCCCTCGCAGGCCATGCCGGCGGCGAGCGTGACCGCGTGCTGCTCGGCGATGGCGACGTCGAAGTAGCGGTCCGGGTATTCCTTCGAGAAGCGCACCAGGCCCGAACCCTCGCGCATCGCCGGGGTGATGCCCAGCAGCGCCGGATCGTTCGCGGCCATGTCGCACAGCCAGTCGCCGAACACGTCGGTATAGGTCGGCTTCTTCGCGCCGCCCTTGGCGACCACGCCCTTGCTCGGATCGAACGGCGAGACCGCGTGGTAGCCGATCTGGTCGCCCTCGGCGAGTTCGTAGCCCTTGCCCTTGGTGGTGATGACGTGCAGCAGCTGCGGGCCCTTCATGGTCTTGAGCGTCTTCAGCGCGCCGACCAGCGCCTTGACGTCGTGGCCGTCGATCGGGCCGGTGTAGTGGAAGCCCATCTCCTCGAACAGCGTGGACGGCACGAACATGCCCTTCCAGTGTTCCTCCCAGCGGCGCACGAAGCGCGCGGTGCCGCTGCTGCGCTTGTCGCCGAGGATCTTCTTGCCGCCCTCGCGCAGCGCGTTGAGCGTACGGCTGCCCGAGAGCTTGCCGAGCATCTTGGTCAACCCGCCGACGTTCTCGCTGATCGACATGCGGTTGTCGTTGAGGATCACCAGGATGTCGGGTTCGGGATCCATGCCGCCGGCGTGGTTGAGCGCCTCGTAGGCCATGCCCGCGGTCATCGCGCCGTCGCCGATCACCGCGACCACCTTGCGGCCGTTGCCCGCGCGCGCGTTGGCGATCGCCATGCCGAGCGCGGCCGAGATCGAGGTCGAGGAATGGCCGACGCCGAAGGTGTCGTACTCGGATTCCTCGCGCTTGGGGAACGGGGCCACGCCGTCTTTCTGCTTGACGGTATGGATCGCGTCGCGGCGGCCGGTGAGGATCTTGTGCGGGTAGGTCTGGTGGCCGACGTCCCAGACGATGCGATCGTCCGGCGTGTCGTAGCTCCAGTGCAGCGCGGTGGTCAGTTCGACCACGCCCAGGCCGGCGCCGAAATGGCCGCCGGACCTGCCGACGGACTCGATCAGGTAGGCGCGCAGCTCATCGGCGACGGCGGGCAGTTCGGCTTCGTCGAACTGGCGCAGCTCGGCCGGGCTGCCGATGCGCGAAAGGCGCGGGTAGCGCGAGGAATCGATCATTCGCGCATTGTAAATCCTGCGCCGGCGGCGCGACGTTCACGCCCGGCCCGGTTCAGCGCCCGCGCAGGCGGCCCAGCAGCCCGCCGGACCTGGCCGGCTGCGCCGGCTCCGGTGGCGGTTCGCGCACCGGCTCGGCGACCCCGGCGGCGAGGCTGGCGTTCACGAAATCGGTGATCTCCTCCAGCGCGATGCCGCTGGCCCCGGCGATCTCGGCCAGGGTCGCCGGCCCCTTCATCATCGCCGTGGCGATGCGGAAGTGGCGCGGGTACTCGCGCTCGGTCTGCGGCCAGCGGTTGAGCTGGTACTTCGCGTCGGGATCCAGGCCCGGCAGCAGGCGGCCCTTGCCGGTGAGCAGGCCGCCCAGCCACACCAGCCGCGACAGCGGCTGCGCGGCGCCGGCCGCGTCGCTCTCGCGGGTCCAGGCGGCATCATCGAGCGTTTCGAAATCCTCGCGCGCGACCTCGCCCTCGAAATACTGCGCCAGCGGCTTGAGCGCCGCCGGGCCGTGGTAGGTGCGTGCGCCGGCGTCGATCAGCAGGGTCGGTCCGCTGGGGCGGCTGTAGCGCAGGCGTCCGCGCAGGCCGGTGCCGGAGATCCAGTCGAACAGGGTGCGCGCGGTGGCGGCCGCGACCACGGGCGGTTCGGGTTCCGGTTTGGCCACGGGTTCGGGCGGGGCCACGGGCTCCGGTTCGACTGCGGCCGGCGGCTCGGGCGCGGCCGGTTCGGGCGAAGCTTCGACGGTTCCGGAAGCCGCCGCGGTGTCGGCCGGCGTGGGCGCGACGGGCGCGGCTTCGGGC
>JAFAEU010000382.1 GCA_023423855.1 Pseudomonadota bacterium
GGATCGGCCAGCGCCGGCGAGGTGCGGCGGGTGCGGATGTACCAGGGCGCGACGCAGTTCACGCGCACGCCGTCCTCGGCCCACTCGACCGCGAGGTTGCGCGTCATCTGGTGCAGCGCGGCCTTGCTCATGCCGTAGGGCGCGCCGGTGCGCACGTGGGTGGCGCCGGAGACGCTGCCCACGTTGACGATGCAGCTGGCCGCGTGCTGCGCCAGCAGCGGGTGCGCGTAGCGGCTGAGTTCGAAGGCGCTGAACAGGTTGACCTCGAAGATCTCGCGCCATTCGTCCTCGGTGTAGTCGACGGCCGCCTTGCTCAGGTTGCCGCCGGCGTTGTTGACCAGGATATGCAGGCCCTCGCCCTGGTCCTCGACCCAGTCCAGCAGTTCGCGACGCTGCTCGTCGTCGCAGACATCGCCGATGAAGGCGCGGATGTCGCCGTCGGGGAACTCGTCGGCGAGTTCGTCGCGCGCGGCCTCGAGCGCGTCGCCGCTGCGGGCGACGACCAGCACCGTGGCGCCGAGGCCGAGCAGTTCGCGCGCGATCGCGCGACCGATGCCGGCGCTGCCGCCGGTGACCAGCGCGAGTTGTCCGTCCAGGCGCCAGCGATGCGGGTCCATGTCGCGTTTCCGAGGCCGTGTCGGGCGTAGCATAGCGCCGGCACACCCGATGAGGCCGCCGTGGACGCCATCCGCATGCCCGCCCTGCTGGCCGTCGCGCTGCTGTGCGCGGCCTGCGCGCCGCCGGCCGAACCGCCACGGGACAAGCCGCCGGAGCCGCAGGCCACGCAACTGCGCGATGCGATCCAGGCGCCGATCGACAAGGCGAAGGCGGTCGAGGACACGGTGCAGGACGCGGCCGATGCGCAGCGCGCGGCGATCGAGGCTGCGGGCGGCTGAAGCCGCGCTTGCGGGAGGTCCCCCTCAGGGCTTGCGCGCGCTTTCGTCGTAGACGATGAAGATCACGAGATCCTCGTCGCCGAGCTGGCGCAGCGCATGGCTGTCGCCGCTGCGGGTGAGGATCGCTTCGCCCGGGCCGACTTCGCGCGTCGCACCGTTGAGCAGCAGCTCGCCGCGGCCCGACAGCACGTAGTAGATCTCGTCCTTGTCGTTGATATGCCCGCCGATGGTCGCGCCCGGGTGCAGCGCGCGCTTGCGGAACACGAGGTCGAAGCCGGTGGCGTCGGCGAAGAACGGATACGCGGTGGTGGTGCCGGCACCCCCGTGCGGGCCGGGCTGCCCGACGGCGATGTCGGCCTCGTTGACCACGGTCGAAGGCGACACCGGCGCAGGCGCAGGCGCGGGAATGGCGCGGCATTCGTCGGCGGCGACCGGTTTCACCGGCGCGGCGGGATCAGCATCGCGCCAGCCGGCCGCAACCAGGCAGGCCACCACGCGCGCGCCGGCGGCGCTGAAATGGGTGTCGTCGGCCTGCTTCTGCGCCGGCAGGTGCAGGTAATAGGGCTTCGACGCGGCGTCGCCGAGCGTGCGCAGCCAGTCCATGCTCGAAGCGGCGAGGTCGACCAGCGCGACGCCTTCGCGCCGCGCGAGTTCGCGCACCGCCTGCGGATACGGGCCGTGCGTGTCGAGCAGCTGCGTGCCGTCGAACTTGCGCCGTGCCACCGGCGTCACCAGCACCGGCGTGGCGCCACGCGCGCGCGCCAGCGCCACATAGCGCGCCAGCCACTGCGGGAAGGCGAGCGCGGGATCGCTGTAGCGCGTCGGGTCCTCGACCTTCTCGTCGTTGTGCCCGAACTGGACCAGCAGCACGTCGCCGGCGCGCAGCTCCCGCGCGATGCCGTCGAGCCAGCCTTCCTCGATGAAGCTGCGTGCGCTGCGCCCGCTCCGGGCGTGGTTGCGCACGTCCCAGCCCTCGGCGAGCCAGGGCTGCAGTTGCATGCCCCAGCCCTCGCGCGGCGCGCGTTCGGCGGGATAGGCGCTGGCGGTGGAGTCACCGGCGATGAACACGCGGCGCGCTTCACCGGCCGCGGCGTGGGTGGCGGCGCACAGGGCGATGCAGGCGGCGACTGCTTTCAGGATCCGCACGATGGCTTCGCTCGATGTCGGGTGGAACTGCGGTTGCTCGCCAGCAGCGCAAGACAAGAAGAACGGGCGGAGAGGACCACATCGGGGAGGACGTCGATCCCCCCGCCCGTTCCGGAGAAAACCTCAGCGCGCCAGCCAGCCGCCGTCGACCGGGATCACCGCGCCGTTGACGTAGTCCGAAGCGGCGCTGGCGAGGAACACCGCGGTGCCACCGAGATCCGAGGGCTCGCCCCAGCGCGCGGCCGGGATGCGGTCGAGGATCGCCTTGCTGCGCTCGGCGTCGGCGCGCAGCTGGGCGGTGTTGTCGGTGGCCATGTAGCCCGGCGCGATCGCGTTGACGTTGATGCCCTTGTTCGCCCACTCGTTGGCGAGCAGGCGGGTGATGCCGGCGATGCCGCTCTTGGACGCGGTATACGAAGGCACGCGGATGCCGCCCTGGAACGACAGCATCGAGGCGATGTTGATGATCTTGCCGCGCCCTTGCGCGATGAAGTGCCGGCCCGCCGCCTGCGACATGAAGAACGCGGACTTGATGTTGACGTTCATCACGTCGTCCCAGTCCTTCTCGCTGAAGTCGACCGCGTCGGCGCGACGGATCAGGCCGGCGTTGTTGACCAGGATGTCGAGCCCGCCGAGGCCGTCGACGGTCTCCTTCACCAGTCGTTCGACCGGCTCGATGCTGGTCAGGTTGGCGTCGAGGTTGAGGAAGCGGCGGCCCAGCGCGCGCACCTTCTCGCCGGTTTCGGCGGCTTCGACGATGCCGGCGGCGGCGATGTCGGCGCCGGCCTGCGCCAGCGCCAGCGCGATGCCCTGGCCGAGGCCGGTGTTGGCGCCGGTGACCAGCGCGACCTTGCCTTCGAGACTGAAGGGATTGCTTGCCACGATGCGTTCTCCTGGTGTGTCGCGCGGTTACTTGAGCTGGCAGATGTCCAGCACGTGCATGTCGGTGTAGTCGAGGTTCTCGCCGCCCATCGCCCAGATGAAGGCGTAGTTGCTGGTGCCCGACCCCATGTGGATCGACCACGGCGGCGACACCACCGCCTCGTCGTTCTGCACCACGATGTGGCGCTGCGCCTCCGGCTGGCCCATGAAGTGGTAGACGCGGTCGTTTTCGCCGAGGTCGAAGTAGAAGTAGACCTCGCTGCGGCGGTCGTGCAGGTGCGGCGGCATGGTGTTCCAGACGCTGCCGGTCTTGAGCACGGTCAGGCCCAGCAGCAGCTGCGAGGACTGGCAGGTGGCCGGCACGATGTACTGGTAGATGGTGCGTTCGTTGCTGGTCTCCAGCGCGCCGCGCTCCAGCGCCACCGCGTCCTTGATCGACAGCTGCTTCGTCTCGAAGCGCGCGTGCGCGGGTGTCGAGGTGAGGTAGAACTTTGCCGGGTTGGCGGCATCGTCGGACTCGAAGCTGACGTCCTCGCTGCCCATCGCCACGTACAGGCCGTCCTTCGGGCCGAGCGCGTAGGCGGTGCCGTCGACGGTGACCTTGCCGGCGCCGGCACCGACGTTGATCACGCCCAGCTCGCGGCGCTCCAGGAAGGGATGGCCCTTGGCCGACTCGGGCTCGGTCTGGCGCGGCAGCTCGACCGCCTTCGCCACCGGCGCGGCGCCGCCGATCACGAAGCGTTCGTTGTGCGAGTAGTTGAGCTGCACCGTGTCCGCGACGAACAGGCTGCCGATCAGGTAGCGGTCACGCAGCTGGTCGTTGCTCGCGCCGTCCATCATGTCCGGATGGGTGGCGTGGTAGGTCTTGCAGAACATGGCGTGGACTCCGTAGTGGTGCGGACGCCGGCGGGCGGCGCCGGAAGGGATCTGGAGCGATTCTAGACGTTCTGGTAACCGGTGTCATTTTGCGCTGCGGCAGTGCTCCCCGTCATCCCCGCGAAGACGGGGATCCAGTGTCTTGATGTCGTCATCGGAGGGATCTCCGGCTTCACGGGAAGCCGGCTCCCGGGGCCGGGCTCGCGGGCATGCGCTCGCGTCAAAGACGCTGGATCCCCGCCTTCGCGGGGATGACGGGGTTCGAGGGATGGAGCGAGATGTCGCGCCGGGTCCGCCGGCGGGGAGGCGCCCGCCGGCCCTGCGCCCGCGTCGCCCTACGCCGGCGGCTGGCAGGAATCGCGGATGACCAGGTGCGGCCGCACGCTCGACAGCGGGCGCGAGCCGGCCTCGTTCTGCAGCAGCATCGCCGCCGCCATGCGCCCGGTGTCGCGGGTGTCGCGGCGCACCGAGGTCAGCGGTGGCCACAGCCGCGAGGCCAGCGGGCTGTCGTCGTAGCCCACCACCGACAGCTGCTGCGGAATCTGGATGCCCATGCGCAGCGCGACGCGGTAGACGCCGGCCGCCATCTCGTCGTTGCCGCAGAAGATCGCCGTCGGTCGCTTCTTCGCGCCGAGCAGCTTCTCGGCCGCGGCCACGCCCGATTCGAAGGTATAGCCGGCCTCGACCAGGCGCGACTTCGGCAGTTCGATGCCGCGCCGCTGCAGCGCGCCGACGAAGCCTTCCGTGCGCTCGATCGCCGAGCGGTAGGCGGCCGGGCCGGTGATCATCGCGACGTCGCGATGGCCCAGCGTCTGCAGGTAGTCGGCCACTTCGGCGGCGCCGTCGCGGTCGTGGGTGACCACCATCTTCTCCGGCCCGTCCAGCGACACCGCGGCGATGCGCGCGTAGCGGCAGCCGATCTCGTTGAGCATGTCGCACAGCGCCTGGTCCTCGGACACGCGCGGCACCAGCATCACCCCGTGCAGCTTCTGCTGCTGCACGAAGCGGCGCACGCCGGTCACGTAGTCCGGGCTGCGGCTGTCGCAGGGATGCACGACCAGTTCGAAGCCCGAGTCGCGCAGCGCGTCGAGCGCGCCGTACTGGATGTCGACGATGTACTGCGCGGTGGGGTTGTCGTAGATCATGCCGATCAGGAACGAACGGCGGAACGCCAGCCCGCGCGCGAGCGGGTCGGGCACGTAGCCGACCTCGCGCATCAGCGCCTCGACCTTCTCGCGCGTGTCCCCGCGCACCAGCGGCGAGCGGTTGATGATCCGCGACACCGTCTTCTTGGACACGCCGGCGAGCCGGGCGATGTCGTTGATGGTCGCCGCCTTGCCGCGGAAGTCGGCCCTGGCGTCTGGTTCCTTGCGAGTGCGCGGCATGTCTTGTCCCGCCCGGTGATACCGGTGTCCGTCCAGTCTAGCGCGCGCCGGCGGGAATTGCGGAAGCCGCGCCGGCGGCGGGCGCACCCCGCACGCCCGGACCGGGAGCGCCTGCTAGCCGCGCAGCAGCGCCGGCAGCCACAGCGACAGCGGCGGCCAGAACGCCACCACCAGCAGCACCGCCAGCCCGGCCAGCCAGAACGGCCAGATCGAGCGCAGGCTCTCGCCGATGCTGATCTTGCCGATCGCGGTGCCGACGAACAGCACCGACCCCACCGGCGGCGTCACCAGGCCCAGGCCGCCGGCCAGCACCAGCACCATGCCGAAGTGGATCGGGTCGATGCCGTAGGCGCGCGCGACCGGCAGGAAGATCGGCGTGCAGATCAGGATCATCGGCGCCAGGTCCATGAAGATGCCCAGCAACAGCAGCAGCACCACGATCAGCAGCAGCACCATCTGCGGGCTGTCGGCGAAGGACTGCAGCGCGTTCACCGCCGCCGCCGGCACCTGCAGGTAGGCCAGCAGCCAGCCGAACAGCGCGGCGGTGGCGATCACGAACAGGATCACGCCGGTGGTGCGCGCGGCGTGCGTCACCGTCTCCAGGAACTCGCGCAGCCGCAGCTGGCGGTACAGCACGATCGTCACCAGCAGCGCATACAGCACCGCGACTGCCGCGCTCTCCACCGCGGTGAAGATGCCGGCGCGGATGCCGACGAAGATCAGCGCGACCAGCCCCAGCCCCGGCAACGCCGCCAGCAGCCGCACCAGCACCGCGCGCAGCCCCGGGAACGCCTCGACGCCGTAGCCGCGGCGGCGCGCGACGAAGTAGCCGGTGACCATCAGCACCAGCGTCATCAGCAGCGCCGGCAGGATGCCGCCGGCGAACAGGTCGGCGATCGAGATGCCGCCGCCCATCGCCGCCGAGTACAGGATCAGGTTGTGCGAGGGCGGCACCAGCAGCGCCACCAGCGCCGCGGTGATGCTGACGTTGACCGCGAAATCGCGGTCGTAGCCGCGCTTGACCATCTGCGGGATCATCGTCCCGCCGACCGCGGACACGTCGGCGATCGCCGAGCCCGACACGCCGCCGAAGAACAGCGAGGACAGGATGCTGACCTGCCCCAGCCCGCCGCGGATGCGCCCGACCAGCGCCGAGGCCAGCGCGATCAGCCGCTCGGAAATGCCGCCGCGCATCATGATTTCGCCGGCAAAGATGAACAACGGGATCGCGATCAGCGACGCCGTGCCGATACCGGCGCCAACCTGCTGCACCAGCACCACCGACGGCAGGCCGAGATAGAACAGCGTCGCCAGCGAGGCCGCGGCCAGCGCGAACGCCACCGGCACGCCGATCACCAGCAGCACCACGAAAACACCGAACAACAACGCAATCGCCATCAGCCCGCCCCGTCCCGTTTCGTCCACGTCCCCGCGCCGCGCGCCAGCGCGAACACCACCATCAGCGCGCCGCCGAGCGCCAGCGGCAGGTAGGGCAGGCTCTGCGGCAGCGGCGCGCCCGCCATGCGCACGTCGAAGCCGTCGACCAGCAGCACGCTGCCCCAGCCCGCCAGCACCGCGCCGATCGCCACGATCACCAGGTTGACGATGGTGTCGACGATGCGCCGCTGCGCCGGACGCATGGCCTCGGCCAGCAGGAAGAAGCCGAAGTGGCGCCCGGTGTGCACGCCAGACGCCGCGCCGAAGCTCATCGACGCCGCCAGCAGCAGGATCGTCACCGGCTCGGTCCAGCTCGGCGAGTCGTTGATCACGTAGCGGGCGAACACCTGCCAGCCCTGCACCACCACCAGGCCGAGCAGGGCGACGACCGCGACCGCGATCGAGGCATCGGACAGGCGGTCGAGCGCGCTCTTCGGCGGCGGCGCGGCGGCATCGTCGGGCAAGGTCTGTTCCGGCATCGTGGAGTCCTCAGGCCGCGGCGCGGATGCGGCGATGGATGTCGGCGATCGCGGCATCGCGCAGGTAGTCGTCCACCAGCGGTCGCGCCGCGGCGTGGAAGGCGTCGGTGTCGACGGTGTTGAACGCGACGCCCGCGTCGCTCACCGCCTGTCGCGCCGCCGCCTCGGAGGCGTCCCACAGCTCGCGCATCACCTTCACCGATTCGCGCGACGCGTCCACCAGCAAGTCGCGGTCGCGGGCCTCGAGCGCGTCGAGCGAACGCTGCGAGATCAGCAGGATGTCCGGCGCGCGCGAATGCTCGCTCTCCGACCAGTAGGCCGCGGCCTCGAAATGGCGGCTGGAATGGAAGCTGCGCATGTTGTTCTCGGCGCCGTCGATCATGTGCGTCTCCATGCCCGAGAACGTGTCGCCCAGCGACATCGGCGTGGGGTTGGCGCCGAGCAGGCGCACCAGCCGGATGAAGATGTCGGAGGCGGCGACGCGGATCTTCAGCCCGTGCAGATCCTCGGGCTTCACCAGCGGACGGCGCGTGTTGTAGAAGCTGCGCGCGCCGCTGTCGTAGATCGCCAGTCCCACCAGGTCGCGCGTGCGGAAGCCCTGCAGCACCGTCGCGGCGATGCCGCCGTCGAGCGCGTGGCGCATGTGCGCGGTGGAATCGAACACGTAGGGCAGGCACAGCGGGATCGTCAGCGGGAAGGCGTTGTTGAGCGCGCCGCCGTAGACGCGGGTGATGTCGATGGCGCCGTAGCGGGCCATGTCGATCGCCTCGGACTCGCGGCCGAGCTGGCCGGAGTGGTACTGG
>JAFAEU010000423.1 GCA_023423855.1 Pseudomonadota bacterium
CAGGCCGACGCGATGGCGTGGCTGCGCGGCGACCGCGGCGAGTACGACCTCGTCTTCTGCGACCCGCCCACCTTCTCGAACTCGGCGCGCGCCGACGACTTCGACGTGCAGCGCTCGCACGTGGAACTGCTGCGGCTGGCAGTCGCGCGGCTGGCGCCGGACGGCGTGCTGTACTTCTCGAACAACTTCCGCCGGTTCCGGCTCGACGCCGACGCACTGGCCGCGTTCGCGTCGGTGGAAGACATCAGCGCGGAGACGATCCCGCCGGATTTCGCGCGCAATCCGCGCATCCATCGCACCTGGCGGCTGCAGCGCAGGGACGGGTGACGCGATCGGATCGGGAGAGGGGGCATTCGCCGGCGCCGATCCGGCGTTTTGTCCCGGGCGAGGGCGCCACGATCCCGCCGTCATCCCCGCGAAGGCGGGGGTCCATTGGCTTTCGCAAAGACGCTGGATCCCCGCCTTCGCGGGGATGACGATAGGAAGGAGTCCGTGTAAATAGAACAAATGTCATGAAAAGAAAAGTATTGTTCTATTTTTGCCGATTATTCTCGGCCCAATCGGGCGCATATTGCCGGCCAGTCCACAGAGGGCACCACCATGAGCGCCACCGATCCCATCCGCTACGCCCGCATCGCCCGCAAGGTCCGCGGCACGCCCGCGTCCGATGGCGCCGGGGTCAAGCTGACCCGCGTCATCGGCGGCGGCGAACTGCCGGATCTCGATCCGTTCCTGCTGCTCGACGAGTTCGGCACCGACCGGCCCGAGGATTACCTCGCCGGTTTCCCCAGCCATCCGCATCGCGGCTTCGAGACCGTGACCTACATGCTCAACGGCCGCATGCGCCACAAGGACAACCATGGCAACGAGGGCCTGCTGGTCCCCGGCAGCGTGCAGTGGATGACCGCCGGCCGCGGCCTGGTGCATTCGGAGATGCCCGAGCAGGAGGAGGGCCGCATGCGCGGCTTCCAGCTGTGGGTGAACCTGCCGGCGAAGGACAAGATGACCGATCCGCGCTACCAGGAATTCCCGCCGGAGCAGCTGCCGGTGGTGACGCCCGCCGACGGCGTGACGGTGAAGCTGATCGCCGGCGAGGTCGAAGGCGTGCGCGGCCCGATCGCGCAGCCGGCGACCGATCCGCTGTACCTCGACATCGAACTCGCGCCCGGCGCCGAATGGCTGTACCCGCTGCCCGACGGCCACAGCGCGTTCGCGTATGCGTTCGAGGGTTCGCTCGCGCTCGGCGATGGCGACGACGCGCGCCCGCTCGCGGCGCAGGAGATGGCCGTGCTCGGCGGCGGCGATGTACTGAAGCTGCATGCGGGCGACGACGGTGCGCGGCTGATCGTGGTTGCGGGCCGCCCGCTGCGCGAGCCGGTCGCGCGCTACGGTCCGTTCGTGATGAACACGAAGCAGGAGATCATGCAGGCCTTCGTCGATTTCCAGGAAGGCCGGTTCTGAACCACGCCACGCAAGGAATACGGAAATGAAACTCGCATTGTTCGGCGCGACCGGCAGCATCGGTTCGCGGATCCTCGACGAGGCGCTTGCGCGCGGCCACGACGTGGTCGCGATCGCGCGCGATCCCGCGCGGCTGCCTGCGCGCGAGGGCTTCCTGGCCGTCGCGGGCGACATCACCGCGCCGGCGACGTATCGACCTGCGATCGAGGGCGTCGATGCCGTCGTTGTCAGCGTGTCGCCGCGCGGCGGCACGACCGGTGCGCAACTCGTCGCGCTGGCCAGGGACCTGCAGGACTTGCCCGTGGATGCGGCGAAGCGCCTGTTCTGGGTCGGCGGCGCCGGCAGCCTCGAAGTCGCGCCGGGCGTGCGCGCCGTCGACACGCCTGACTTCCCGGACGAATACCGCGCGGAGGCGCTGGCGCTGGTCGAGGTTCTGGACACGCTGCGCGGTTCGGACGCGGGGCCGGACTGGACCTTCGTCAGCCCGTCGTTCGTGATCGCGCCGGGCGAGCGCACGGGCCGTTACCGGCTCGGCGGCGACGCGCCCCTGTTCGATGCGGACGGCAACAGCCGCATCAGCAATGAGGATTTCGCCGTGGCGCTGCTGGACCGGATCGAGAAGGACGACGCGCGGCGCCGGCGGATCACGGTCGGATATTGATCGGCGGCGCGCTGTGGACGTCACGAAAAGGCCGGGCATTGCCCGGCTTTTTCTGGTGCCTTTCCCAGGCAAAGGAATAGCCTGGAAAAAAAGCCCGCCACTTCGACCGCAGGGAGAAGTCTTCCTTCCTCCCGTGCGGAGACGGGATTTCTCCCTGCGGTCGAAATGACAGGGATTGTTCTTGGTGCGTGGCGTCGTCGTCGATCAGCCGTTGCCGACGATGTCCGGCCGGTCGTGGCCGAGCCACTTGTAGAAGAAGCCGCCGAGCAGGCCGCCCAGGATCGGCGCCAGCCAGAACAGCCACAGCTGCGAGACCTGCGCGCCGCCGGCGAAGATCGCGACGCCGGTCGAGCGCGCCGGGTTCACCGAGGTGTTGGTCACCGGGATGCTGATCAGGTGGATCAGGGTCAGCGCCAGGCCAATCGCGATCGGCGCGAAGCCGACCGGCGCGCGGCTGTGGGTGGCGCCCATGATCACGACCAGGAAGAACGCGGTCAGCACCACTTCGCACAGGAACGCCGCCGCCATCGAATAGCCGCCCGGCGACAGTTCGCCGAAGCCGTTGCTGGCGAACGCGCCGGCGCTGCCGCCGTCGATCGCGAAGCCGGCGCTGCCGCTGGCGATCTGGAACAGGATGAAGGCCGCCGCCACCGCGCCCAGCGTCTGCGCGACGATGTAGGGCAGCAGGTCCCTGGCCGGGAAGCGCCCGCCGGCCCACAGCCCGAAGCTCACCGCCGGATTGAAATGCCCGCCGGAGATGTGTCCCAGCGCGTACGCGCCGGTGAGCACGGTGAGGCCGAACGCCAGCGCCACGCCGACGAAGCCGATGCCCAGCGGATTGCCGTCGCCGCCGAAGTTGGCGGCGAGCACGGCGCTGCCGCAGCCACCCAGGACGAGCCAGAACGTGCCGACGAACTCGGCAGCGAGTTTCTTCACCATGATGCGTTTCCCCTGGCGGGTGGTCATGGGCCCGCCGCGGCGACAACGCTAGATCATCGACCGGCGCCACGCGTTAAGAAAACGATGGAAGGAAAGGGCCGCGCCGGCCGGTTGGCGGGGAGGCGCAGGTGGAAATGCGGAGCCGATCCATTGGACAACGCGCCCGTTTCGGTATAGTG
>JAFAEU010000091.1 GCA_023423855.1 Pseudomonadota bacterium
GCCGTGCAGCGCGGCCGTCGCGGCGGGCGCGGTCGCGCGTTCGGCGCCGGGGCTGGCGCAGCCCGCAAGCAGGAGGAGCGTCGCGACGAATGCGGCGCACGCGAACGAAGAACGATGCGTTGACATGCGGCAAATCTTGATCGAAGACGTCATGTCGCGAAATAACCTTTGGCGATAAGCAGATGGGAACCTCGCATGGCGCGCGATGCGCCATGGCGGCCCGTGGACGATAACGTATCGATCCAGCCCGCATTCGCAGGAGCGGCTTCAGCCGCGACCGGGCGTTCGACGGAACCGGGCATGGCGGTCACGCCTGAAGGTGCTCCTACGGATGCTCGGCTGCAAAGCCGCACACCGTTGCCGACCGGCCCTTCCCCACCTGCCGTACGCCATTTCCAAGGATCCTCCATGCACCACCCCACCCTCTCACCGCTGGCCGGCGCGCTCCTGTTGGCGCTCTCCGCCCCCGCCCTGTCGCAGACCGCGCCCGGCGAAACCGGAGCACAGGCCTCGACCCTCGACACCGTGATCGTCACCGGCACCCGCGCGCGCGACCGCACCGTGCTCGAGTCGACCGTGCCGGTGGACGTGCTCATCGCCGAGGACATCCGCAGGGCCGGCGTGCTCAACGGCGAACTGGGCAGCGCGCTGCAGGCCCTGCTGCCCTCGCTGAACTTCCCGCGCCAATCCAACTCCGGCGGCGCCGACCACGTGCGCCCGGCGCAGATCCGCGGCCTCGCGCCCGACCAGGTACTGGTGCTGGTCAACGGCAAGCGCCGCCACACCACCGCGCTGGTCACCACCAGTTCCAAGATCGGGCGCGGCACCACGCCGGTCGACTTCAACGCCATCCCGGTCAGTGCGGTCAAGCGCATCGAAGTGCTGCGCGACGGTGCCGGCGCGCAGTACGGCTCCGACGCGGTCGCCGGCGTGGTCAACGTCATCCTCGAGGACGCGGCCGAGGGCGGCGCGTTCGAGGCCTCGTTCGGCCTGCACCACACCGACGTCGAGCCGATCGGGCAGACGCTCACCGACGGCCACACCGGCTTCTTCGGCGCGCACGCCGGAAGCGGCATCGGCGACGGCGGCTTCTTCCGCGTCGGCGTCGAGCTCAAGAACCGCGAGGCGACCAATCGCGCCGGCTTCGACCAGGTGCCGCCCTGGGACCAGACTCCGATCAACCTCGGCGTGCAGGGACAGCGCAACTACCACCTCGGCGACGGACAATCGCGCGACCTCACCGGCTGGATCAACGCCGAACTGCCCGCTGGCGACAACAGCACGCTCTACGTCTTCGGCACCTGGAACCAGCGCGACACCGAAGGCGCGAACTGGTTCCGCTATCCCGACCCGGACTCCGACGGCGGCGCCGCCAACTGGCCCGAGGTGTACCCGAACGGCTTCCGTCCGGTGTCGATCGGCGAGAACCTCGACGTCGCCCTCGTCGGCGGCCTGCGCGGCCAGTGGGGCGACTGGGACTACGACCTCAGCCTCAACCACGGCGCCAACGCCTTCACCTACCGGCTGCGCGACTCGATCAACGCCTCGCTCGGCCCGGGCAGCCCGACGCAGTTCAAGGTCGGCGACTACGAATACGCGCAGACGCTGGCCAACCTCGACCTCAGCCGCGCCCTCGACCGCGGCGACAACCTCCACACCTTCGCCGCCGGCGCGGAGTTCCGCGCCGAGCGCTACGAAACCGGCGCCGGCGATCCGGCCAGCTACGCCGCCGGGCCGTACACCGACCGCGCCACCGGCGCGCAGGCGGCCGGCGGCCTCACGCCACAGGACGCCGCCGACCTCGACCGCGAGGTCGCCAGCGCCTACGCCAGCCTGTCCAGCCGCTTCGGCGAGAAGCTCAGCACCGACCTCGCGCTGCGCTACGAGCACGACAGCGACTTCGGCGGCGAACTGACCGGCAAGCTGGCCGCGCGCTACGAGTTCGCGCCCGCGTTCGCGCTGCGCGGCTCGCTGTCGAACAACTTCCGCGCACCGTCGCTGGCCCAGATCGGCTTCGAGTCCACCAGCACCGGCTACAACGCCGCCGGGCAGCTGGTGCAGGGCCGCCTGCTGTCGGTCAACCACCCGATCGCGCGCGGGCTCGGCGCGACCGACCTCGATCCCGAGACGTCGCGCAACGCCAGCCTTGGCTTCACCAGCCGCATCGGCGCACGCTTCGATCTCTCGCTGGACGTGTTCCACATCGAGATCGACGACCGCATCGCGCTGTCGGAGTCGATCACCGGCGACGCGCTGACCGGGTTCATCGAGGACGAGTTCGGCGTGCCCGGCGTGCAGAGCGTCAGCTTCTTCGTCAACGCCGCCGACACCCGCACCCGCGGCGCCGAACTGGTGGCGAACTGGCGCGACCGGCTTGCCGGCGGCGACCTGCTGCTGAGCGGCGCCTACAGCTATGCGAAGACGGAGCTGCGCAACATCGTCGCCACGCCGTCGCAGCTGCTCGCGCTCGATCCGGACTACGTCCTGTTCGGCGTCGAGGAAAGCAACACCATCACCGACGCCGCGCCGCGCACGCGCGCGCAGTTCACCACGAACTGGAACAACGATCGCTGGAACCTGCTCGCCCGCGTGCAGCGCCACGGCAGCACCAAGCGCATCTTCAACTTCGGCGGCGGCTACGAGCCCACCCAGGTCTACGGCGCCGAGTGGCAGCTCGACGCCGAGGTCGAGTACCGCATCGGCGAGCACTGGAGTCTGGCGCTGGGCGGGCTCAACCTGACCGACGAATATCCGGACCTGTCGAACGAGGACATCTACTACTTCGGCAACCTGCCCTACGACGTGCTGTCGCCGATCGGCAGCAACGGCGCCTATTACTACACGCGGGTCCGCTACACGTTCTGATCTCGCCCGCTTTCGCAGAAGCACCTTCAGCGCCGCCACTCCTGTCGCTCCGGACTTCCAACATTGTCATTCCGACCGCAGGGAGGAATCTGCTCCCACCCGGAGCGGCCCGCTGCAAACGCAGATTCCTCGCTGCGGCCGGAATGACAGTCGTCCTGTTGTTCGACGCTCCCGGATACTCCTACGGGCAATCGATCCACGCGATCGTCGCAATGCGCCCGCTGCGGCCGTCGCGGCGGTGCGAGAAGAAGCGCTCCGGATCGGAAATCGTGCACAGGTCGCCGCCGTGGATGTCCGTCGCGGCCATGCCGGCGGCGACCAGCCGCCTGCGCGCGAGCGCCGGCAGGTCGGTGAGCCAGTGTCCTTCGCGCGTGGGCGCGAAGGCGGATGCAGCGCCGGCATCGGGCGAGACGAACGCGTCGAACACGTTCCTGCCCACCTCGTAGCGCGCGGGACCGGCGCAGGGCCCGATCCAGGCGACCACGCCGGCCGGCGGCGTGCGCATGGCCGCGAGCGCGGCCTCCAGCATGCCCCTGGACAGGCCGGGCCAGCCGGCGTGGGCGGCGGCGATCTCGCTGCCGTCCTTTGCTGCGAAGACGACCGGCAGGCAGTCGGCGGTGAGGATGGCGAGGATGACGTCGGCGGTGGATGTCACGGCAGCATCTGCCTCCGGCTCGCCCCCGCCGTCCGCATCGAACCTGACCACCTCCGTCCCATGCACCTGCCTCAACCAGCACGGCACCGACGGCAGCGCGAACCGCTCCACCAGCTCCGCGCGATTGCGCATGACGGTCGCGGGATCGTCCCCCTCCGCCCCACGGAAATTACCGAGATTGAAGGTATCGAACGGCGCCGCCGAAGCCCCCGCCCCGCGCCGCAGCGTGGTGAACGCGCGCACGTTCGCCGGAAACGGCGCGGTGGCCTCGACGCACGGATTCATCTGCGACGCGATCCGTCGCCCGCTTCGGCATGCGCACGCGCGTCCTCGCGCAGCGCCGCCAGCAGCGCGAGCATGTCCGCGGGCACCGGCGCGCTGCAGCGAATTGCTTCGCCGCTCGACGGATGCGCGAACTCCAGCGTCTGCGCATGCAGCGCCTGCCGCCTGAAACCGCGCAGCACCGCGACAAGCCCGTCGGACGCCCCCTTGGGCAACCTCAGCGGCCCGCCGTACAGCGGATCGCCGAGGATCGGATGCTTCAGGTGCGCCATGTGCACGCGGATCTGGTGCGTGCGCCCGGTTTCCAGCCGGCATTCCAGCGCGGTGTGCGCGCGGAAGCGCTCCTGCAGGCGGTAGTGGGTCGTGGCCTCGCGGCCGTCGTCGCGCACGGCCATGCGCAGGCGGTCGCGCGGATGGCGGTCGATCGGCGCGGCCACCGTGCCGCCGGACACCAGCGCGCCCAC
>JAFAEU010000105.1 GCA_023423855.1 Pseudomonadota bacterium
GTCACCGGCCTGGTGGCAGAGTGGTTATGCAGCGGACTGCAAATCCGCGTACGCCGGTTCAATTCCGACCCAGGCCTCCATCCCCCCGTCGCCAGCCGGTCCCGTGCCGGTGCGTGAGTCCGTGCCCGGATGGCGAAACTGGTAGACGCAAGGGACTTAAAATCCCTCGGCCGCGAGGTCATGTCGGTTCGATCCCGACTCCGGGCACACCATCCAGCCGAGAAGCCCGATGAGTCGTTACCTGGCGTATGCCGCCTGCATCGTCCTGACCCTGTTGTCCCTTGCGCTCGCGCTGCGCTCGCCCGGCTGGTGGTGGGGCTTCGGCGCGTTCGCCGCGCTGTCGCTGCTGGGCACGCTCGACCTGCTGCAGCGGCGCGCGACCCTGCGCCGCAACTATCCGCTGCTGGCGCACTTCCGCTACGGCTTCGAGTCGATCCGGCCCGAGATCCGCCAGTACTTCATCGAGGACGACCTGGCCGAAGTGCCGTTCTCGCGCGAGAAGCGCGCCCTGGTCTACCAGCGCGCCAAGAACGAGATGGACGTGGTCCCGTTCGGCAGCGAGCACGATCCCTACGGCCTCGACTACGAATGGATCAACCACTCGCTGGCGCCCGCACACGCCGATTCGCACGATTTCCGCGTGCTGGTCGGCGGCGCGCAGTCCGTGCCCTACGACGCCAGCGTGTTCAACATCTCGGCGATGAGCTTCGGCTCGCTGTCGGCCAACGCCGTGCGCGCATTAAACGAGGGCGCGAAGCAGGGTCGCTTCTACCATGACACCGGCGAGGGTTCGATCTCGTCCTACCACCGCGAGCGCGGCGGTGACCTGGTCTGGGAGATCGGCTCGGGCTACTTCGGCTGCCGCGGCGACGACGGCGCGTTCAGCGAGGAGCGCTTCGTCGCCAATGCCGCCGACCCGCAGGTGCGGATGATCGAGGTCAAGCTGTCGCAGGGCGCCAAGCCCGGCCACGGCGGCGTGCTGCCGGCGGCCAAGGTGAGCGCGGAAATCGCGGCCGCGCGCGGCGTGCCGCAGGGCGTGGACTGCGTGTCGCCGGCGTCGCATTCGGCGTTCTCCACGCCGGCCGGCCTGCTCGAATTCGTGGCGCGGCTGCGCGAGCTGTCCGGCGGCAAGCCCACCGGCTTCAAGCTCGCGATCGGGCATCCCTGGGTGTGGTTCGGCGTCGCCAGGGCGATGCTGGAGACCGGGCTGCTGCCGGACTTCATCGTCGTCGACGGCGCCGAGGGCGGCACCGGCGCGGCGCCCTCGGAGTTCATCAACCACGTCGGCGTGCCGATGCACGAAGGCCTGATGCTGGTGCACAACACCCTGGTCGGGATCGGCCTGCGCGATCGCGTCCGCATCGGCGCGGCGGGCAGGATCGCCAGCGCCTTCGACATCGCGCGCACCATCGCGATGGGCGCGGACTGGTGCAACGCGGCGCGCGGCTTCATGTTCTCGCTCGGCTGCATCCAGTCGCGCAGCTGCCACAACGACCGCTGCCCGACCGGCATCGCGACCCAGGATCCGGCGCGCTGGCGCGCGCTCGACGTCGACGACAAGGCGCGGCGCGTGTTCCATTTCCACCAGAACACGCTCAGGGCGCTGCGCGACCTGCTCGGCGCGGCCGGGCTCGAACATCCCTCGCAGCTGGGGGCCGAACACATCCTCCGGCGGGTGTCGCCGACCGAAGTGCGTTCTCTGGCGGCACTCTACCGTTTCCTGGAGCCTGGCGAGCTGCTCGACCATATCCCCGAGCACGCGGTGTTCCGCGCGTTCTGGCCGGCGGCGAGGGCGGATTCGTTCGCGCCGCCGGAGCGGGCGCTGGAGATGCGGCGGAGCAAGCTGATGTAGGCGGCGGCGGTCGCGCCCAAGCGCAGGTTGTCATCCCGAGCGTAGCGAGGGATCTTGCTACCGGATGCAAGATCCCTCGCTACGCTCGGGATGACAGGCTGAAAACAGCGCGAACCGACATCAGGCGCCGTCGGAATCCGGCGTCGCATCCACCTGGCCCGTACTTTTCGCGACCACCGCGGTCGCGGTCATGTCCGCCGAGGTGTTGGCGATGGTGGCGAAGACGTCGGGGATCGTATCCATCGCCAGCAGCACGCCCAGCGGCTCCACCGGCAATCCCATCGACTGCGTGACCGGCATGTTCGTGGTCATGAAACTCACCTGGCCGGGCAGGCCGACCGAGCCCATGCTGACCACGATGCTCAGGCCGACCGCGGCACCGAGCTGCACGGCGGTCAGGTCGACGCCGTACATCCACGCGATGAAGCAGGCCACGACGATGTACTGCGGCGGGCTGGCGATGCGGAACAGCGACACCGCCATCGGCAGCACCAGCGAGGTGACCGCGAGCGGATAGCCCAGCCGCGTGCGCGCACTTTCGATCATCACCGGCAGCGAGGCCAGCGACGACTGCGTGCTGGCGGCGATCGCCTGCACCGGCAGCAGCGCCCTGGCGAAGCGCGCCGGACGTTCGCCGGCGGCGAGCGCGGCGACCACGTACAGCAGCAGGGTGATCGCGATGTACAGCGTGCACTGGGTGAGGATGTAGTAGCCCAGCGCGCTGAGCATGTCGAGGCCGACCCGCGCGCACACCGCCAGCACCAGCGCGAACACGCCCAGCGGCGCCGCCCACAGCACCCAGCGCACGATCACGATCATGGTGTCGCCGACGGTGCGCACCAGGTCGAGCATGCGCGCGCGGTGTTCCGGGTCGATGCGGGTCAGGGCGAAGCCGAAGAACATCGCGAACACCACCAGCGGCAGCATCGCGCTGTTGGCGGCGGCGGCGATGGCGTTGCTGGGAATGATGTTGGCCAGCCAGGCGCCGACGCCGGCGGCCGCCGGCAACGCCTCCGGCGCCTGGATCGCAGCGCGGAAACTGGCGATCAGGGCCTCGTCGCGCGGCATCAGCGACAGGAAGGTGGGCGCGGCGATCGCGGCGAAGGTTCCCGACAGCGCCAGCAGGACGAGGAACACGACGATCGCGGTACGCGCGGTGCGCCCCGAGGCCGCGGCATCGGCGGCGGAGTTGATGCCGACCACCACCAGCGCGGCCACCAGCGGCACCACCGTCATCTGCAGCGCGTTGAGCCAGAGCCGGCCGATCGGCTGCACGGCGTCTGCCACCTGCAGCGCGCGCTCGTGGTCGAAGGCTGCGAGCAGCAGGCCCACGGCGGCGCCGGCGAACAGGGCGATCAGGACGCGCGCGGGTGTGGACAGGCGCGGGCGCTGGCCGGCGGATTCATGGGTCATGGGCGTGCGGGATTCGATGGGAGGAGGGG
>JAFAEU010000186.1 GCA_023423855.1 Pseudomonadota bacterium
GTCACCGGCAGCGTCGCCGCGCGCAGCGCGGGGAACAGGCCGCCGACGAAACCGATCGCCAGCGCCCACTTCAGGCCCTGCCAGAGCAGGCCGGGCGAGACCTTGAACTCGAAGCTCAGGCTGGCCACGCCGCCGGCCACGGTCGAGGCGGTGTAGCCGTTGAAGATCAGCCAGGCCAACAGGCCGCCGAGCAGGCCGCCGATCGCCGCCAGCAGCATCGTCTCCAGCATCACCGCCACCACCACCGGCATGCCGCGGAAGCCGATCGCGCGCAGCGTGGCGATCTCCCGCGCGCGCGAGGCGACGGTGGCGAACATGGTGTTGAGCGCGCCGAACACCGCACCGATGGCCATGATCGAGCCGACCACGATGCCGATGATGCGCAGCACCTTGCTGATGGCCTCGGACTGCTTGCTGAAGTACTCCCGCGTGGTGTCGGCCTCGACCTGCAGGCGCGGGTCCGCCGCCAGCGTGGCCTTGAACGCGTTGAAGGCCTTGGGATCGGTCAGCTTCGCGAACACCGAGGCGCGGCTGCTGCCGCGGCGGTAGGCGCTGGAGACGATCTCGCCGTCGGCCCACATCTCCGACTCCATCGCGTCGCCGGACTCGAACACGCCGACCACGGTCCAGACCTGGTTGCCCAGGCGCAGTTCCTTGCCCGGATCGAGCCCGGCGAACTGGCGCCGCGCGCCCTTGCCGACCACCAGCTCGCGCCGGCCCGGCTCGAACTTGCGGCCTTCGACCAGCTTCATGCCGGGCCGCACCGTCCAGGCCATGTCGCCGACGCCGCGCAGGGTCACGCTGCCGTCCTCGCCATCCAGGCGCGGCACGTTGGCCGAGACCACCAGTTCGGCCGACGCCAGCGGGCGGCCCTCCGCGTCGCGCGCGATCTCCGGCGCGCGTTCGATCGTGGTGATCTGGTCGCGCGAGAGCACCGACATCAGCTCCGCCGACGAACCGCCGCGCAGCACGATCGCGGTGTCGTCGGTGCCGCTGCTGCTGACCGTGTGGCGATAACCTTCCGCCATCGCCAGCAGCGCGACCAGCACGCCGACCACGCCGGCGATGCCGATCACCACCACCGACGAGGCGCCCAGGCGCTGTGCCAGCGTGCTGACGCCGACGCGCGTCACCGACGCCGCCTGGCGCCCGCTGCGGGTGAGCGCCATCCACAGCGCGAACAGCACCGCGACGCCGAGCAGCGCGGGCCACGGCAGGGCGATCCAGGCCGCGAGGAACACGGCCAGCAGCAGGAACAGGCCGAACCCGCGCAGGAACGATTTGACGAGCCTCATCTGTGTTCTCCCGTTAGCGTCCGGCCAGCGCGTCGACGATGTTCAGGCGCATCGCCCGGACCGCCGGCAGCGCGCCCACCAGCAGTCCGATGGCCGCCATCAGCCCGAGGCCGAGCGCCCAGCTCTTCCAGCCGATCGGCGGCAGGCCGATCGCGCCGCCGCTGGCGGCGCCGACGATCGGCCCCAGCACCGCGGCCAGGCCGAGACCGAGCACGCCGCCGATCACCACCAGCAGCACCGATTCGGCCAGCACCATCGCCAGTACGCTGCGGCTGGTGAAACCGATGGTCTTGAGCACGGCCAGCTCCGAGGTGCGCTCGCGCACGGCTTGGGCCATGGTGTTGCCGGTCAGCAGCAGCAGGGTGAAGAACACCGCGCCCATGATCGAACCGACGATCAGGCCGATGTCCGCCATCTGCTTGAGCTGCGAGGCCATCGCCGCCTGTTCGTTCATGGTGCGCGTCTCGTGCGGCGAGTTCGCCGACAGCGCATCGATCGCCTTGGCCGCGGCGTCGCTGCGGCGCACGTCCGAGACGCGGCTGACGTACCAGCCGACGTTGGCGTCGACGTAGGGCGTGGATTCCTCGAAGTACTTGTAGTGCATCAGGATCATCGCGTCGATGAAGCCGGCGCTCTTCCCCGGCTTGGCGCGCACCACGCCGACGATGTCGAACTCCCAGTTCAGCGTGCCGTCGCTGTTGGGGAAGATGGTCGACTGCAGCGGGATCTTCTGCCCGAGCTTCCAGTCGAAGCGCTTCATCATCGCCTCGCCGACGAGGATGCCGGTGCGCGTGCGCTTCCAGGCCTCGAGCTCGGCGGGCGCGACCTCCACCTCCGGGTACATCTCGAGGTAGTTCGGCGCCACCGCGAAGGTGAACAGCTGGTTGCGCGGGTTCTGGTAGGCGCCGCCGAACCAGTTGGCGTAGGTGACGTCCTCGATGTTGTCGATCCGGCGGATGCGCGACTCGAGCGACAGCGGCAGCGTCTCCACGATCGACAGCCGCGAGCTGGTCTGCAGCCGCTGCGCGCCGTCGGCGTTCTGCCCCAGCGCCGCGAACGAGGTGCGGATGCCGTCGAGCAGGCCGAACAGCAGGAACGCGGCCAGGATCGAGGCCAGCGTGAGGAAGGTGCGGGTCTTGCGCCGGAACAGCGCCGCCCAGATCAGGTGGAAATATTTCATGTCACCCCTCCGTCCGGTCCGGCGTCAGGCCGCGTGGGCCTGCTGCTCGACCAGCGTGCCCTTGTCGAGGTGCAGCGTGTGGGTGGCGTACTCGGCCGCCTTCGGATCGTGCGTGACCATGACGATGGTCTTGCCGTGCTCGCGGTTGAGCGTCTGCAGCAGGCCGAGGATGTCCTCCGCGGACTGGCGGTCGAGGTCGCCCGTGGGCTCGTCGCAGATCAGCAGCGTGGGATCGGAGACGATGGCGCGGGCGATGGCGACGCGCTGCTGCTGGCCGCCGGAGAGCTCGGTCGGCTTGTGCGTGACGCGGTCGGCCAGGCCGACCAGCGACAGCGCGATCTGCGCGTTGCGCTTGCGCTGCGCGCCGCCGAGCTTGGTCAGCAGCAGCGGCAGCTCGACGTTCTTCTGCGCGGTCAGCGCCGGCATCAGGTTGTAGAACTGGAACACGTAGCCCACGTGCTGGCTGCGCCAGTGCGAAAGCTTGCCGCCGCCGAGCTGGTCGATGCGCTGGCCGCCGACCTCGATCTGCCCGGAGGTGGGCGAGTCGAGCCCGCCGATCAGGTTGAGCAGGGTGGTCTTGCCCGAGCCGGACGGACCCATCAGCGCGACGAAGTCGCCCTGCTCGATGTCCAGGTCGATGCCGTGCAGCACCTCGACCTTCTCGGGGCCGCGCTGGTAGGTCTTGGTCAGGTTGCGGATCGATACCAGGGATGCCATGGCTTGCCTCGTGTGGTCTCGTGGCCGGGAACGTCCCGGTGGCGGGTCAGGCGATGCGACGTGATTCGTCGCATCGCGCCGGTTTGTCACTTGAAACGTCCCTCAGGAGAAAAAAACCTTGTCATTTCGACCGGAGGGAGAAATCTGGTTTTCACCTCGGCCCGTAGAAGATCTCTCGCTACGCTCGAGATGACAAAGGCGATGCGACGACAGGGGTGACGTGATGACAGGCATGAGTCCGGATTCATTTCGCGCCGGTGGACACCGTCGCCCCCTCCTCCAGCCCCTCCGGCGGATCGACCACGACGGTCTCGCCCGGCGCCAGCCCGGAGACGACCTCGCGGTCGCTGCCGAGCGTGCCGCCGGCCTGCACGCCGCGCAGTTCCACCTCGTCCCCGCCGCCGACGACGAACACCGCGTCTCCGCCGTCGCGCTGCACCACCGCCGAAGCCGGCACGCGCACGCCGCGCCTGGGTTCGGCGTCGGCTTCCGGCGCCTTCTCCAGGAAGCTCACGGTCACGCCCATGTCGGGCACGATGCGCGTGTCCTTCTGCCTGAGCGCCACGCGTACCTTCACCGTGGCCTTGCCGCGGTCGGCGGTGGGGATGATGGCGATCACCTCGGCCGGGATCTTCCAGTCGGGATACGAGTTGAGCGTGGCCTCGACCGGCATCTTCGGCTGCACGCGGCCGATGTAGGACTCGCCGACGTCGACTTCCACCTCCAGCGAATCCATGTCGACGATGGTGCCGATGCCGGTGCGGGTGAAGCCACCGCCGGCCGACAGCGGCGAGACGATCTCGCCCGGCTGCGCCGCCTTGGCGATCACCACGCCCGCGAACGGCGCGCGCACGATGGTGTTGTCGACGCCGAGGTCGGCGATGTGCAGCCCGTCCTCGGCGACCTTGGCGTTGCGCTGCGCGGTCAGCAGTTCCGCGCGCAGCGCGTCGCGCTGGGAGACGGCCTGGTCGTACTGCGCCTTCGACACCAGCTGCTGGCCGACGAGCCGCGACAGCCGCTCGGCGTTCGCCTCGGCGTCCTTCAGCCGCGCCGCGACGCTGGTCGCCTGGCTGCGCGCGGCCGAGAGCTGCGCCGCGCTCAGCGCGCGCTGCGCGTCGGCGTCGATCGGGTCGAGCCGGGCCATCACCTGCCCTTCCTCGACCTTCATGCCCTCTTCGATCAGCACCTCGCGCACGCGGCCGGTGATCTTGGCCGACACGGTCGCCATGCGCCGGGCGACGACGTAGCCGGAGGCGTCGAGCACCGAAGCCGCGGCGCTGCCGCTCGCCAGCGACACCGCGGTCGCGGTCTGCACCGGCAGCGCGCGTTCGCGCGCGAACAGCCACCAGCCGGCCAGCGCCAGCGCGGCGACGAGGGCGACGGCGGCCAGCGCGATCCACAGGCCCTTGCGCGAGGGCGGCGGGCCGGCGGAGCGGTCGATCCGGAGTTCCTTGAGCAGGTCGGCGTTCGTGTTCATCACAGGACAGGACGGGAAGTTGCGGCAATTGTGACGGCAACCGTCGCACGATGCGCCCCCGCGGGGACGAATGACGGTGCACAGCCTAGCCGCGGGCGCCGTCGCCGGCTGCTGACAGCTGTCACATGCTTCGGCTGACGACGGGAAATGTCACGCCCCGGTCCCGGCCGGCACGATGCGGCCATGTCCCGGACAGGAACCAACGACATGGCCTCGACGATGCCGGCGCTGGCGCGATTGCATGGCGCGCGCAAGCGCTACGGCGACACGGTCGCGCTCGACGGGCTCGACCTCGTGCTGCACGCGGGGCAGGTCACCTCCCTGCTCGGCGCCAACGGCGCCGGCAAGAGCACCGCGGTCGGCCTGCTGCTGGGCCTGCTGGCGGCGGACGAGGGCGAGGTGTCGCTGTTCGACCGGCCGCCGCAGGCGCTGGCCGTGCGACGGCACTGCGGCGCGATGCTGCAGTCGGCCGGCATCCCCGAGCGGCTGGAGGTGCGCGAACTGCTCGACCTGGTCCGCAGCGGCTACCCGCTGCCGCGCAGCGTCGCCGACTGCGTCGCGCTGGCCGGGCTCGACGGCCTGCTCGAGCGCCGCTACGGGCAGTTGTCCGGCGGACAGCAGCGGCGCGTGCAGTTCGCGCTGGCGGTCTGCGGACGCCCGAAGCTGCTGTTCCTCGACGAGCCCACGACCGGGCTCGACATCGATGCGCGCCAGGGACTGTGGGCCGCGGTGCGCGAACTGGTCGCCGAAGGCAGCGCCGTGCTGCTGACCACGCACTATCTCGAGGAAGCCGAGGCGCTGTCGGACCGCGTCGCGGTGGTCGACCACGGCCGGCTCATCGCCGAGGGCAGCGTCGGCGAGATCCGCGCGCGGGTGTCGCAGCGGCGCATCCGCTGCGTCTCGACGCTGGCGGCCGACGCCGTGGCGCAGTGGCCGGGCGTGCGCGAGGCCCTGCGCGAGGGCGATGCGCTGCGGATCGTCGCCGAGCCGGCGGAGCCGGTGGTGCGCCGCCTGCTCGATGCCGACGCGGCGTTGCGCGACCTGGAGATCCAGCGCGCCGGCCTCGCCGACGCCTACCTCGCCCTCACCCGCCCCGCCCTCCGGGAGGCCGCCTGATGGACACGATCGTCCCCGCGCCCGCGCACGCGCCGTGGCGCAGCTACCTGCTCGAAGCGAAATGCGAATTCCTGCGCATGCTGCGCGAACCGGCGTTCTGCGTCCCGGTGATCGCGTTCCCGGCGATGTTCTACCTGCTGTTCGGCGTGCTGCTCAACAAGGGCAACGAAGGCGCGGCGCAGTACCTGCTCGCGACCTACGGCGTGTTCGGCGTGATCGGCGCGGCGCTGTTCGGCTTCGGCGTGACCATCGCGATGGACCGCGAGCGCGGCTACCTCCGGCTCCGGCGCGCGCTGCCGACGCCGCCGGGCGCGCAGCTGCTGGCGAAGATGGCGATGGCGATGCTGTTCGCGACGATCATCTCGCTGGTGCTGGCGCTGCTGGCGGCGACGCTCGGCGGCGTGTCGCTGGCGCCGGCGCAGTGGGCCGGCCTGTTCGCCGTCAACGTGTCCGGCATCCTCCCGTTCGCCGCGATCGGCCTGTACGTCGGCACCCTGGTCGGCGGCAACGCCGCGCCGGCGCTGCTCAACGTGCTGTACCTGCCGATGGCGTTCCTGTCCGGCCTGTGGCTGCCGCTGTCGATGCTGCCCGACTGGCTCGGCCGGCTCGCGCCGGCCTGGCCGGCCTACCACCTCGGCCAGCTCGCGCTGAAGGTGGTCGGCCACGACGACGGTCGCGCGCCATGGCTGCACCTGCTGGTGCTGGCGATGGTGACGGCCGCGTTCTTCGCGCTCGCGCAGCGCCGGCTGGCGGCGGCCGAGTGAACCCCCTGTCCCGCTCGAATCCACGGCGGACCTGCCGCAATGAAGCGTCCGGCCGGCATCACACCGACGCAGGACTCCGCCCCGTGACCGGATTCGCCTGCCTGGTGCTCGCATGCCTGCTCGCCGCGTCCGCGACGGCAGGGGCGCCGTCGCATCCGCTCGCGACGCAGACGCTCGATGGCCGGCCGTTCGTGGTTCCGGACGATCTCCCGGAGCGGGCCTCGCTCCTGGTCATCGGCTTCACCCGCGATTCGAGGACCGCGACTTCGGCCTGGGCGCGGGAGATCGCGCAGGACGATGTCCTCCGGCGCTCCGTCGACCTGTACCAGGTGGCGATGCTCGAGGACGTGCCGCTGCTGCTGCGGCGCATGGTCGTCGCCGGCATTCGCCGGGATGTGCCCGGGCCATTGCATCGTCGTTTCCTGCTGGTCACGCAGCAGACCGGTGCGTGGAAGAAGCTGGTGTCGCATGCCGAGCCCGATGCCGCCTACCTGCTGCTCGCGCAAGGCGGCCGGATCGTCTGGCGCGGCAGTGGCGACTTCAGCGAGGCATTGCTCGACCTCTTGCGGTCCGCGATCGCCGGATCGCGGGAGGCGCCATGAGCGCCCCGGCATGCGCTCCCGCCCGGCATGGCCGGACCGGGGACGCCGCGGTGACGACCGTTGCCCCGGGTGACATGATGCCGTCCGGACCTCCCGCACGAGGCAGCCTCCCGTGATGCCACTGCGATTGCGAATACCGGCATGGCTGTCGCCGCAGCCGGACTCGATCGCCGCGCAGGACCAGCGCATGGGGCGCTCGCCGTGGCTGGCCATGGTCCACGTCGTGTGGTCGGTCTGGGTGTTCCTGACGCCGGCCTTCGCCGGCGGCGAGTACGGCTATACCGCGCGTTGGGCCTGGTTGACGCTGCTGTCGTTCCCGCTGTTCCTGTGGCTGTACGCGATGACCGTGGTCCTGTCGCCGCGCAAGGCCTACGCCTGCGCGCTGGCGATGGTGGTCCTGTGCCTCGCGCTGCTGCGGTGGTACCCGTCGGGGCTGAGCTACTTCGTGTTCGGGTGCGTGATGCTGCAGCCGCGCCGCGGACATTCGGTCCTCGGCTACCTCATCGTGCTGGTGGTGGTCGAACGCATCAGCCTCGAACGCGATGCGGCGCTGCGCCTGTCGCACGACGAGGTGCGGCGCCTGGCTGCGCTGGCCGAACGCGAGCGCATCGGCCGCGACCTGCACGACCTGCTCGGGCACACGCTGTCGATGGTGGCGCTCAAGTCCGACCTCGCCAGCCGCCTGCTGGAGCGCGATCCGGTCGCCGCGCGCGGCGAGATCGACGAAGTCAGCCGCGTCGCGCGCGAGGCGCTGTCGCAGGTGCGGCGCGCGGTGAGCGGCATCCGCGCCGCCGGCATCGCCGCCGAACTGGCCTCGGCCAAGCTGCTGCTGGAAACCGACGGCATCACCTTCGACTACCGCTTCGAGGACGGCTTCGCCGACAGCGCGCTGCCGGCCGGCGTCGAGAGCGCGCTGGCGATGACCGTGCGCGAGGCCGCGACCAACATCCAGCGCCACGCCCGCGCGCACCGGGCGGAAGTCAGTTTCGGCATGGAGGACGGCGAGGCGGTGCTGCGCATCGTCGACGACGGCCGCGGCGGCGCGATCGTGCCCGGCAACGGCCTGGCGGGCATGCGCGAGCGCATCGAGGGCGTGCGCGGCCGGCTGCGGATCGAAGCCGGCGACGGTCGCGGCACGCGCGTGGAAGTGCGCGTGCCGCTGGCCGCCAACGACGACGCCTGAACCGCCCTGTGGGAGCGGGGCGATCTGCTAACGTGCCGCGCATGTCGTTTCCGCGCCCGACACCATGATCCGCATCCTGCTCGCCGAGGACCAGGCGATGCTGCGCGGCGCGCTGTCGGCGCTGCTGGGCATGGAGAGCGACATCGAGGTGGTCGGCGCCGCCGCCGACGGCGAGGGCGCGTGGCGCGAGCTGCAGCGGCTCGGGCCGGACATCCTGGTCACCGACATCGAGATGCCCGGCCTGACCGGGCTCGAACTCGCCCAGCGCATCCAGCGCCACGCACTGCCGGTGAAGGTCGTCATCGTCACCACCTTCGCGCGCGGCGGCTTCCTGCGCCGTGCGCTCGATGCCGGCGTATCGGGCTACCTGCTCAAGGACGCGCCGGCCGAACAACTGGCCGATGCGCTGCGCCAGGTGCATCGCGGCGGCCGCGCGATCGATCCGCAGCTCGCGCTCGAGGCCTGGGGCGAAGCCGATCCGCTCAACGACCGCGAGCGCAAGGTGCTGCGGCTGGCGGGCAGCGGCATGAGCGCGAACGAGATCGCGGCGCAGCTCAACCTCTCGCACGGCACGGTGCGCAACTACCTGTCCGAAGCGATCGGCAAGCTCGGCGTGGGCAACCGCATCGAGGCCTACCGGCTGGCGCGGGAGAAGGGCTGGCTGTAGGCAGCTCGGCCGCTGGTCCAGGGAAGGCCTGGACCATTCGCGCTCAGCCCGTCATCCCCGCGAAGGCGGGAAGCGCTCTGCAACAGCTGCAGGCTGGCCAATCCCGCCGAATCAAAGGCTTGGATGTCCCGCTGCGCTCGAAATGACACTTGTCCGCAGGTTCCCTAGACTGCGCCCACCTGCCCGGAGACCCGCCGCCATGACCGCAAGCAAGCCTCCCGTGCTGTTCTGGATCGTCGCCGTCCTCGCCGTGCTGTGGAACCTGGCCGGCACGTACTCGTTCTATTACCACCTCAGCGCCACGCCCGAGATCGTCGCCGGCTGGGCGGACGACCAGCAGCGCATCTTCGCGGCGATGCCGCGCTGGCTGTTCGTGCCGTTCGCGGTGGCCACCGTCGGCGGCCTGGTCGGCTCGTTCGGCCTGCTCTGGCGCAGCCGCTGGGCGGTCCCGGTGCTGGCGCTGTCGCTGCTGGCGATCATCGTCCAGTTCGCCGGCAATTACCTGACCACGCCGCTGCTGTGGGAACTGACCGGCGCGCGCGGCGCGCTGTTCCCGCTGGTCATCGCGCTGGTCGGCCTGTTCCTGTGGTGGTACGCGCGCCGCGCAGCGGCACGCGGCTGGCTGCGCTGACCGGGGTCAGGACGCGTAGCGCGCCTTGAGCATCGCGTAGGCGGAGCGCAGCGCCAGCGCTTCGCCACCGGCCGGGCGTCCCGGCCGCGCGCTGTCGTTCCACGCGTACACGTCCAGGTGCGCCCAGGGCGTGCCTTCGGGCACGAAGCGCTCGAGATACAGCGCGGCGGTGACCGCACCGGCCATGCGCGAGCCGGCGTTGGCCATGTCGGCGATGTTGCTGGTGAGGTAGCGCAGGTACGGGCGCCACAGCGGCATGCGCCACAGCGGGTCGCGCACGCGTTCGCCGGCGGCGAGCCAGTCGTTCGCCAGCGCGTCGTCGTTGGCGAACAGCGCCGGCAGGTCAGGGCCGAGCGCGATCCGCGCCGCGCCGGTGAGCGTGGCGAAATCGAGGATCAGGTCCGGCGACAGCTCGCCGGCATGCGCCAGCGCGTCGCCCAGCACCACGCGGCCTTCGGCGTCGGTGTTGTCGATCTCCACGCTCACGCCCTTGCGCGTGGCGATCACCTCGCCCGGGCGGTACGCGTCCGGCCCGATCGCGTTCTCCACAGCCGGCACCAGCAGGGTGAGCCGCAGCGGCAGCGCGCGCGCCATCACCAGTTCCGCCAGCGCGATCGCGTGCGCGGCGCCGCCCATGTCCTTCTTCATCCAGCGCATGCCGTCGGCGGGCTTGACGTCGAGGCCGCCGGTGTCGAAGCACACGCCCTTGCCGACCAGCACCAGGTGCGGGTGCGAGGCATCGCCCGATTGCAGCTTCAGCAGCCGCGGCGCGCGGTGCGAGGCGCGGCCGACGGCGTGGATCGCGGGGAAGTCCTGCGCCAGCAGTTCGTCGCCGACGATGCTTTCGAACGACGCGCCGTGCGCCATCGCCACCTCGCGCGCAACCGCCTCCAGCTGCTCCGGTCCCATGTCCTGGGTCGGCGTGTTGACCAGGTCGCGCACGCGCACGCAGGCGGCGAGCACGTCGCGGACTTCCTCGTCGAGCGCATCCAGCGCCAGCCGCGCCGGCGCCCGCCCGCCCTGCTTGTAGCGGGTGTAGCGGTACGCGCCCAGGCCCCAGCCGAGCTGCAGCGCCGCCAGGTGCGCGGGTTCGAGCGCGTGCGCCAGCGCCCAGTCGCCGGCCGGCAGCGCGCCCGCGCCGTGCGCATGGGCGTACGCGTCC
>JAFAEU010000243.1 GCA_023423855.1 Pseudomonadota bacterium
CCTCCGGTCCGTCATCCCCGCCTTCGCGGGTATGACGGCCCTTGTCCGGACCTTCCTTCGCTGTGTTCGGGGGAACCCGCGCGGACGCCCGGGCGACGGCTCCCCTATCGTTTCGCGGCGGTTTTCCCGCTGGTCGAAGCGGTAATCGGGGTCGGCGGATTGCCGGCCTGCGGGCCGCGGCCGAGCGCGGCGATCATGTTGTCGACCGCGAGCGTGGCCATCGCCCGGCGCGTGGCCAGGCTGGCGCTGCCCGTGTGCGGGGTCAGCACCACGTTGCGCAGCGCGAGCAGCTTCGGGTTCACCACCGGCTCGCCTTCGAACACGTCCAGCGCCGCGGACGCCAGCCGGCCGCCGGCAAGCGCATCGGCCAGCGCATCCTCGTCGACGAGGCCGCCGCGGGCGATGTTGGTCAGCGTCGCGGTCGGCTTCATTTTCGCGAGGGCGGCGGAATCGATGACGTGGTGGGTGGCGGGCGAGTACGGCAGCACCAGCACGAGGTGGTCGGACTCGGCGAGCAGTGTATCGAAGTCGACATAAGCCGCACGACTGTTGCTTTCGATACCGTCGGGCAGGCGGCTGCGGTTGTGGTACAGCACGCGCATGCCGAAGCCGTGCGCGCCGCGCGTGGCGATGCCCTGCCCGATCCGGCCCATGCCGAGGATGCCGAGCGTGCTGCCGTGCACGTCGCTACCGAGCAGGGTGTCGAACGACCACTGTGTCCAGCGCCCTTCGCGCAGCCAGCGCTCGCCCTCGGTGATGCGGCGCGCCGCCGCCATCAGCAGGGCGAAGGCCATGTCGGCGGTGGTTTCGGTGAGCACGTCGGGCGTGTTGGTGGCGACGATGCCGCGCGCTTCGAGCGCGGCGACATCGAGGTTGTTGTAGCCGACGCCGACGTTGGCGACCGCGCGCAGCCTCGCCGCGCCCGCAATCTCTTCGGCGCCGATGCGCTCGTTGAGCGTCACCAGCGCGCCGTCCGCCCCGCGCAGCTTCTCCGCCACCTGCGCCGGCGGCCAGGCGGTCACCTCGCGCGTGGCGTCGACCTCGAAATACTCACCCAGGCGTTCGACGATATCGTCGAACAACGGCTGCGACACCCAGACCCGGGGCCGATTTTCAGCCATCGGCCGAGGACGGGATGCGCGGCGCGACCACGCCGACGTCGCCGCACTGCGCGCGATGGCGCAGCGCCTGGTCCATCAGCACCAGCGCCAGCATCGCCTCGCAGATCGGCGTGGCGCGGATGCCGACGCAGGGATCGTGGCGGCCGGTGGTGACGATGTCGACCACCTTGCCGTCCACGTCCACGCCGTCGACCGGCAGGCGCAGGCTGGAGGTCGGCTTGAACGCCACCGAGACCGCGACCTGCTGCCCGGTGCTGATGCCGCCGAGGATGCCGCCGGCGTGGTTGGACAGGAAGCCGGCGGGCGTCATCACGTCGCGATGCTCCGTGCCCTTTTGCGAAACCGCGGCGAAGCCGTCGCCGATCTCCACGCCCTTGACCGCGTTGATCGACATCATCGCCGCGGCCAGTTCTCCGTCGAGCTTGCCGTAGACCGGCTCGCCCCAGCCCGGCGGCACGCCGTCGGCCACCGCGACGACCTTGGCGCCGACCGGGTCGCCGGACTTGCGCAGCGCGTCCATGTAGCCCTCCAGCTCCGGCACCTGCGCCGCGTCGGGCCAGAAGAACGGGTTGTCCTCGACCACGGCCCAGTCGTGCGAGCGCGGCACCACGTCGCCGATCTGCGCCATGTATCCGCGCACGGTCACGCCGAAGCGCCCGTACAGCCACTTCTTCGCGATCACTGCCGCGGCCACGCGCATCGTCGTCTCGCGCGCGGACGAGCGCCCGCCGCCGCGCGGATCGCGCAGGCCGTACTTCTGCCAGTAGGCGTAGTCGGCGTGGCCCGGGCGGAACTGGCGGGCGATGGCGCTGTAGTCCTTGCTCTTCTGGTCGGTGTTGCGCACCAGCAGCGCGATCGGCGTGCCGGTGGTGAGCCCCTCGTAGACGCCGCTGAGGATCTCGACCTCGTCGGCCTCGCGTCGCGCCGAGGTGTGGCGGCTCTTGCCGGTCGCGCGACGCGCGAGATCGTGCGCAAACTCTTCCGGCGCGATCGCGATGCCGGGCGGGCAGCCGTCGATCACGCAGCCGATCGCCGGCCCATGCGATTCGCCGAAGGTGGTGATGCGGAAGAGATGACCGAAGGTGTTCAAGTCGCGGATGCCTCGGGTTGTTTCAGGTGTTGTCTCGGCACATCAGCTGTCATCCCGAACGCAGTGAGGGATCTGCTTGAAGATGACGGATCGCCGGAAAGCAGATCCCTCACTGCGTTCGGGATGACACCTTCAGTTTCGATGACACTTTCAGCTGCAATGCCGTCGCTCAGAACAGGCTGCCACCCGCCGATTGTGCAGGAACCAACGACGGCGCCCCGCCCTCCCGCGCATCCGCCAGCGCCCGGATCCGCGCGTTGTGCGCGACCAGGTCGTGGCGTTCGACCACGAACACACCCATCTGCCCGACCCTGAATTCGACCCACACCAGCGGCAGCTCCGGCAGCAGCGCCGACAGCGCGCGCTCGGCCTCGCCCACCTCGCAGACCAGCAGCCCGTCCTCGGTCAGGTGCAGCGGCGCGTCGCGCAGCATGCGCAGCACGATGTCGAGGCCGTCGTCGCCGGCGCGCAGGCCCAGCTCCGGCTCGTACGAGTATTCCTTGGGCAGCGCGTCGGTCTCGTCGTTGGTGACGTAGGGCGGGTTGCTGACGATCAGGTCGTAGTGCTCGCCCTGCAGGTTCGCGAACAGGTCGGACTTGAGGAAGCGCACGTTGCAGACCTCCAGCCGCCGCTCGTTCTCGGCCGCCAGCGACAGCGCCTCGTCGCTGATGTCGGCGCCGTCGACGTGCCAGTCCGGGTGGTAGTGCGCCATGGCGATGGCGATGCAGCCCGAGCCGGTGCACAGGTCCAGCGCGCGCCGCACCTCGCGTCCGCCCAGCCAGGGTTCGAAGCCGCCCTCGATCAGCTCCGCGATCGGCGAGCGCGGCACCAGCGCGCGACGGTCGCTCCTGAAGCTCAGTCCCGCGAACCAGGCCTCGCCGGTCAGGTAGGCGGCCGGCACCCGCTCCTCGATCCGGCGCAGGAACAGCGCCAGCACGTCCTCCTTCTCCGCCAGCGTAACCCGCGCCTGGCCGTAGGCCGGGCCGAGATCGTGCGGCAGGTGCAGGGCGTGCAGGGTGAGCTGGGTGGCCTCGTCGATGGCGTTGTCGTAGCTGTGCCCGAACGTCAGCCCGGCCGCGTTGAAGCGGCTGGCGCCGTAGCGGATCAGGTCGATGATCGTCTGCAGTTCGTCGGTCATGGCGGCGCGGATTGCCGGCGGAGGCCGGTCAGCCAGTATAGCGGCGGCGACGGGTATCATGGCCGCCTTCCCGCTGGATGCCCCGATGTTCAACCGCACCGTCATCATCGTGCTGCTGGTCGCGCTGTTCGCCGGCCTCGGCCTGCTCGCCTCGCGCAAGTACTTCGCCGAACCCGCGACGCCGCAGCCGTCGCTGCAGGCGGTGAAGCTGTTCCCGCAGCCGCGCGAGCTGCCGCCCTTCGCGCTGCAGCAGTCCGACGGCACCCAGCTGATGCCGGGCGAGCTGCACGGCCACTGGACCCTGGTGTTCATTGGCTTCACCTTCTGCCCGGACGTGTGCCCGAT
>JAFAEU010000292.1 GCA_023423855.1 Pseudomonadota bacterium
ATGATCACCACGCGGGTGGCGTCATCGTCCTGCTGTTCGGCTTGGGGTGGCGTGGCGGGAGCGAGCAGCAGCAGCAAAGCCGCGGCATGGATGGCCACCACCAGGGTGAATCCTGCGATTCGCGCCCAGTCCAGACCTTCGTCTTCGTCTTTCCTGTCGGTGGTCGGCAAGCGTTCGGTCATGCGTTGAGCTCAAGTCTGGCCGAACGCCGAGGCGTCCGGGGTCGTGTCATGCCGTCGCCGGTTTTCGGCGACGGGAACCTCCAAGCTTATACCAATCCGCCGGCGCGATACCAACCGGTTTCCTTCCTGACGAGGATCAATTGGTCCGGGCCAGGATCTTCCTTGCCTCATCGGGGGCGTTGAGGCCCTTGTCGAGCGCCTGCTGGGCTGCCTGCTTGGCCTCCGGGAGGCGACCTTCATTGGACAGCAGCTTGGCCAGGTTGAGCCAGGTCTCGCCGCTGGGGGCGAGGGGCGCCGCCTTGCGGTAGGCCTCGATCGCCGGCTCCACCTGCGACGGCTCGCCGAAGTAGTAGGCCTGCGCCAGCGCTACGTAGGTCTGGTAGTCGGGCTTGAGGATGTTCTTCTCCAGGCCGTCGTTGATGACCTCGATGGCCTTGGACTGCCCGTCATCGGAGTTGAGGTAGGCGACCATCAGGTTGCGGTACTCGCGATCCTCGGTCAGCTCGTCCCGCGCGCGCAGCTTCTCGTAGACCGCAGCGGCCTTGTCGTACTGGTCGGTCTGCAGGTAGGTCGCCGCCAGGTTGAGCTGGGAGCGCTTGTCGTCCGGCGTGCGTGCCGCGATCTGCTCGGCGAGCTTCGCCGCCTCCTCGCCCTGGTCGGACTGGGCGTAGGACGCCATCAGCAGCTGCTGCCACTCCGGCTTCGCATCGGGGCCGTCGACCAGCGGCCTGAGCAGGGCGATGGCTTCGGGATAGCGCTCCAGGCGATACAGGATGCTGCCCTTCAGCGCGATGTGGCCCGGGTCCTGCGAGCCGGTTTCCGACAGCAGGCGATCCACGGTCTCCAGCGCCTGCGCCTGCTGGTCTTCCTGCGCCTGCAGCTGGGCGATGATGAACATGATCTCGTAGTGCTCGTTGTTGCCGAGGCTGTCGTACTGCAACGCGCGCTGCAGGGTCTCGATCGCCCCGGTGGGGTCCTCGGCGATCTGCATCGAGCCGAGCAGACGGCTGGCCATCGCCCGGTCGTAGTCGTTGGCCTTCTCGTCGCCGACGATCTCGCCGGCCTGCGCCTGCACCTGCGCCAGCTCGCCGTCCTCGTAGGCCTTGAACAGCTTCTGCAGCTTCGGCGTCATCGCCCGCGACGCCTTGGCCTCGGGCGCCTTGCGGGTCGCGTTGGGGTAGCGGTCGGCGTTGGCGGCCTCGGCCTTGCCCTTCTTGCCGCGCTCGCTGCGGCGCTCCTCGGCCCGGGTCTTGTTGTCTTCGTCCTGCGCCAGCGCGGGGGCGATGGTCGCCAGCGTCAGGCCGGTGGCCAGCACCGCGGTCAGCAGGCGGGCGGGTAGCGTCGTCTTGGGCATGGATCTCACCTTGTTTCGTGCGCCGGCGGCGCCGGGGTTGGAATGTGACGGGATGGGAAAGCGCCTGCGCTCAGCCGCAGGCCGGCCGGCGGCCGGCGGCGCGCGCCTGTTCGTAGGTCGGGACCAGGGTGTTGGCGCGCGCCTGCAGCTCCGAGATGCGGCTCTGCGGGTCCGGGTGGGTCGACAGCCACTGCGGCGGGCGGCTGCCGCCGGCGGCGATCATGTTCTGCCACAGCGCGACCGCGGCGCGCGGGTCGAAGCCGGCCTGCGCCATCATGCGCTGGCCGACGACGTCGGCCTCGCTCTCCTGCGCGCGCGAGCCCGGCAGCAGGAAGCCGGTCTGCGCCAGCATGCTGCCGCCCTGGGTGGCCAGTTGGCCGTAGTCGCCGGCGAGCGCGCCGAGCAGCTGCACGGCGCCCGCCGCGCCCATCTGCCGGGTGATGCGTTCGTCGTGGTGGCGTTCGATGACGTGGCCGATCTCGTGGCCGATCACCGCCGCGAGCTGGTCCTGGGTCTTGGCCACGCCGAAGATGCCGGTGTTGACGCCGACCTTGCCGCCGGGCAGCGCGTAGGCGTTGGGCTCGTTCTCGGCGAACACCGCCGACTCCCAGGCCACGCGCTGCTGGTCGGCCGGCAGCTGCTTCACCAGGGCGTTGACCACGCAGCGCACGTAGGCGTTCTGGCGGGCGTCGGTGCTCAGCGGACCCTTCTGCTTGGCCTCGGTGAAGGCCTGCGCGCCGAGCTGGTTGAGCTGGTCCTGCGACACCGCGCCGACGTACTGGCGGCGGCCGGTCGACGATGTCGTCGTCGCGCACGCCGCGAGCAGCGCGGCGATGACCAGCAGTGCGATGGTGTGCCTCATGTGCCTCCGGGGCCGGTGTCCTCTTCGCCGCGAGTGTGGCGGCGGACATCTTAATTTTTCGTCAACCCACGGGCGGCGGCCGGTCGCTCTTGCCGCGTGTATCCGTCACGTGAAGACCACCTGCGGGATGCGCCCTAGATGTCGAGGTTCGCCACCTTCAGCGCGTTGTCCTCGATGAACTCGCGGCGCGGTTCGACCACGTCGCCCATCAGGGTGCTGAAGATCTGGTCGGCGGCGACCGCGTCCTCGATCCGCACCTGCAGCAAGCGCCGCGTTTCCGGGTTCACGGTGGTGTCCCAGAGCTGCTCGGGGTTCATTTCGCCCAGGCCCTTGAAGCGCTGGATCTGGCGGCCCTTCTTCGCCTCCTCCAGCAGCCAGGCCTGCGCCTGGGCGAAGCTGGCGACCGGCTGGGCGCGGTTGCCGCGCAGGATCTGCGCGCCCTCGCGCACGAGGCCGTGCAGCAGCGCGGCGGCCTCGCGCAGCGCGCGCAGTTCGCCGCCCTCGAACGCCGACAGCGGCAGCACCTGGATCGCCTCCACGCCCATGTGGCGGCGGCGCGCGAGCAGGGCCGCGGGCCGGTCTTCGGTCGCCGGCTGCCATTCCAGCGCGTAGCGCGGGCGGCCGAGGCCTTCATGGTTGAGGCGCTTCTCCAGCGCCTCGAGCTCATGGCGCTCGTCGGTGTTGGCGCTGAGGGTTTCCGGCTCCAGCGGGGTGAAGTCGATCAGCGCCTCGAGCAGCTGCGGATCGTAGCGGTGCGCGTTGCGCGCGATCGCCTCGCGCGCGCCGGCGTAGGCCAGCAGCAGCTTCTCCAGCGCCGCGCCCTCGATCGGCGGCTCGCCGCTCGCCGGCACCAGCGCCGCGCCCTCGACCGCGTTGCCGGCGAGGTAGGCGTCGAGCGCCGCGTCGTCCTTCAGGTACAGCTCGGTCTTGCCCTGCTTGATCTTGTACAGCGGCGGCAGGCCGATGTAGACGTGGCCGCGCTCGAGCAGCTCGGGCATCTGCCGGTAGAAGAAGGTCAGCAGCAAGGTGCGGATGTGCGAGCCGTCGACGTCGGCGTCGGTCATGATGATGATGCGGTGGTAGCGCAGCTTGTCCGGGTTGTACTCGTCCTTGCCGATGCCGGTGCCGAGCGCGGTGAT
>JAFAEU010000219.1 GCA_023423855.1 Pseudomonadota bacterium
TGGCTGAAGCAGCACATCGGCCAGTAGCCCGTCCCGGAAAGCCGGCGCCGCGCCGGCTTTCCGCTTCCTGGCGGGCACGCGCCCCGCGACGCAACCGGAGACCCGCATGGCGATCGAATCCGCCGAACCCGCGACCGCGATCATCAGCAACGACATCGTCGTGTTCGGCCTCATCGCCGCCACGCTCGGCCTGATCTTCTGGCTCGCCAGCGGGCCGACGCCGTTCTGGAAGAAGTTCTTCGCCTGGGTGCCGGCGCTGCTGCTGTGCTACTTCGTGCCGGCGTTCTACAACACTGCCGGGCTGATCGACGGCGAGGGCAGCCAGCTGTACTGGCTGGCGAGCCGGGTGTTCCTGCCGGCGGCGCTGGTGCTGCTGACCCTGTCGGTCGACCTTCCCGGCGTGCTGAAGCTTGGCCCCAAGCTGCTGTTCGTGTTCTGCATGGGCACGCTGGGCATCGTGCTGGGCGCGGTGGTCGCGTTCCAGCTGATGGAATGGTTCTGGCCGGCGGCCGTGGCCGGCGATACCTGGAAGGGCATGGCCGCGCTGTCGGGCAGCTGGATCGGCGGCGGCGCCAACATGGTCGCGATCCGCGAGATCTACCAGGTGGATGCGACCCTGTTCGGACAGTTCGCGGTGGTCGACGTGGCCCTGGCCAGCCTGCTGATGGCGACGCTGCTGTTCCTCGCCAACCGACAGGAGCAGATCGACCGTCGCAGCGGCGCCGACACCCGCGCGCTGGACGAGATGAAGGAACGCATCGCTGCCTACGAGGCCGCCAACGCGCGCATCCCGACGCTGGCCGACCTGATGATCATCATCGGCTGGGCGTTCGGCATCGTCGCCTTGGCGCATGCGATCTCCGACCCGGCATCGGCGTGGTTCAAGGCCAACGCGCCGTGGTCCTCGCAGTTCAGCCTGGACGCGCCCTTCGTGTGGATCGTGGTGCTGTCCACGCTGGGCGGGCTGATCCTGAGCTTCACGCGCGTACGCCGCCTCGAGAACGTCGGCGCGTCCCGGGTCGGCACGGTGTTCCTGTATTTCCTGATCGCCTGCATCGGCATGCAGATGGACTTCATGAAGCTGGCCAACCGCCCCGAACTGCTGCTGATCGGCGCGATCTGGATGTCGGTGCACGTGGCCACGATCTGGTACGCGGCCAGGATGGTGAAGGCGCCGCTGTTCTACTTCGGCGTCGGCTCGATGGGCAACATCGGGGCCGCGGCGTCGGCGCCCGTGATCGCGGCGGCCTTCCATCCGACCCTCGCCCCGGTGGGCGTGCTGCTGGGTACGGTCGGCTACGCCACCGGCACGGTGATCGCCTACTTCATCGGCCAGATCCTGCGGTTGATGGCGGGCGCCTGATCCACGGTGGCCGTGCCGCCGGTGGTGATACGGGCGGCTGCTAGTATTCCCGCCCTTCGATCGAAGGGCACCCTGCGGCAGCACACGATGGAACCAGATCCAGCACCAGAGTTGACCATCCTGATGCCCTGCCTGGACGAGGCGGAGACCCTCGCCAGCTGCATCCGCAAGGCGCGGCGGTTCCTGGCCGAGTCGGGCGTGTCCGGGGAGGTGCTGGTCGCCGACAACGGCAGCACCGACGGTTCGCAGGAGATCGCCCTGGCCGAGGGCGCGCGGGTCGTGCCGGTGGCCGGGAAGGGGTACGGCGCTGCGCTGATGGGCGGTATCCGCGACGCGCGCGGGCGCTTCGTCATCATGGGCGATGCTGACGACTCCTACGATTTTTCGCAGCTGATGCCCTTCGTCGAATCGCTGCGCGCCGGCCACGACCTGGTGATGGGCAACCGCTTCCGCGGCGGCATCGACGACGGTGCGATGCCATTCCTGCACAAGTACCTTGGAAACCCGGTGCTCAGCTTCCTCGGACGCCTGTTCTTTGGCGTCAGCGCGCGCGACTTCCACTGCGGCCTGCGCGGCTTCGACCGCGCGCGCATCCTCGACCTCGGGCTCTCGACCCCGGGCATGGAGTTCGCCAGCGAGATGGTGGTCAAGGCGTCGCTGGCGAAGTACCGCATCGGCGAGGTGCCGACCACGCTCAGGCCCGACGGCCGCTCGCGCCCGCCGCACCTGCGCACCTGGCGCGACGGCTGGCGGCACCTGCGCTTCCTGCTGCTGCACAGCCCGCGCTGGCTGTTCCTGTTCCCGGGCGTGGCGTTGCTGCTGCTGGGCGTGGCGGCGATGGCCGTGATCGGCCTGCGCGGGCTGAGCGTCGGCGCCGTGGAATTCGACATCCACACGCTGTCCTATGCCGGCGCCACCATCGTGCTGGGCGTGCAGATGGTGCTGTTCGCGGTGCTGACCCGGCTGGTGGGCATCCGCAACGGCTGGCTGCCGGAGCAGGGCATGGGCCGGCGGCTGCTGGCGGCGCTGACGCTGGAGCGTTGCCTGGCGGCGGCGGCGCTGTTGTTCATGTCGGGCGTGGCGATGTCGCTGCATGCGCTGTGGCTGTGGGCTTCACACGATTTCGGGATGCTGGATCCGAGCCGGACGATGCGTTGGGTGATCCCTTCGGTGACCCTGATGGCGGTGGGCGGGGAACTCGCGCTGTCGGGCTTCCTGCTCGAGGCCATCCGCCTGCCGGCGCCGCGGCGGTGAGGGTGCTGGTGGTGCCGCACCTGCGCCAGAAGCTGGCCTTCCTGCTGTCCGGCGGCATCGGCTTCGTCCTGTACTACACCTTTTCGCTGCTGCTGTTCCGGTATGCGGGCCTGGCCGAGGAGGCGGCCGCCTTCATCGCGGTGCTGCTGTCGGTGACGCCCACTTTCGCGCTGCAGAAGCACTTCGCCTTCCGCCACCGCGGCGGCACGCTACGCACGTTCGTCCAGTACTGCGCGCTGCAGGTCTTCAACGCTGCGATGGTCGGGATCCTGGCCGGGATCGGGCGATCCCTGGGTGTGCTCGCGGAGGTGAACTTCGTCGTCTCGGGCGCGACCGTCGCGGTCCTGTCCTACCTGGTCCTGTCGCGGATCGTGTTCCGCGCGGGCCCGCCGCCGCCCGGGGACCGATGATGCCGGCAGAAGCGCGGGGATGGGGGCAGGCCGTCGCCGGCGGCGACCTAGGCAGCCGCTGGTGCCTGTGCATCGCGGCACTGTCGACGACGCTGTTCGTCGTGCTCGTGGCGCACTTGCCGATGGCGGTGCTGGCCGGCGCCGGGCACGACGACGCCTGGTTCTGGCACCGCGCGCAGGCGATTGCCTCCGGGCACTGGCTGGGCGACTACGACCAGTTCACGCTGATGAAGGGCGCGGGTTATCCACTGTTCCTCGCCGCCAACCATCTGTTGGGGGCATCGCTGGCAGTGTCGCAGGCGCTGCTGTACGCCGCGGCCTGCCTGCTGCTGGCGCACGCCACATGGAGGATGGGTGGGCGTCGCTGGCCGGCGCTGCTGCTGTTGCTGGTGTTGCAGTGGCATCCGATGACGCTGGAGTGGGGGCGCATCATCCGCGACGACATCTACGCGGCGCAGGCGCTGTTGGTGCTCGGATGCCTGCTGCAGGGGCTGTTCGTGGCGCGCTCGGTGCGGGTCCGGCGGGGTTGGGCGGTGCTGGCCGGGCTGTCGCTGGGCTGGTTCTGGATCACGCGCGAGGACGGGATCTGGATCCTGCCGGGGATCGCGGTTCTGCTCGCCGCGGCCGCGCTGCGGGCGTGGCGCGATCACTCCGAACGGTTCGGGTTCGCGATCGCCATCGCGCTGACGGTGGCGGCCTTCGCGGCCGTACTGTCCGTGGTCGCGGGCGCGAACTGGGCGAAGTACGGCCGCTTCGAACTGGTCGACCTCAAGGGTGCGGCGTTCGCGGACGCGCTCTCCAGCCTGCAGGGGGGGCGGGTCGGGGAGACCGTGCCCTACGTGCCCGTGCCCGGGAAGGTGCGGCAGGCGCTCTACCCGGTCAGCCCGGCGTTCAAGCGGCTCGAGCCCTATCTGGAAGGCACTGGCCGGCACTGGACGCAGCCCGGCTGCCTGACCTACGCCGACACCTGCGGCGACTACGCGGGTGGCTGGTTCCTGTGGGCACTGCGCGACGGCGTGGCGTCGGTGGGTGAGTACGCATCGCCGGCGCGGGCCGCGGCGTTCTATCGCGACCTGCATCGCGAGGTGGAAGCGGCGTGCGCGGCGGGTGTGCTGGCTTGCGAGCGTTCGCCGGTGGACTTCATGCCGTCGGTGTCGGACGCGCAGTGGCGCACGCTGCCGGCGCGCCTGCGGCGGGCGGTGTTGCTGCTGCTCTGGAAGGACGTGTCGCCGTCACGGCTGCGCAGCCACACCGGACAGGCGCCGGTGCGGGAGATGTGGGAATTCGCCGGCCGGCCGCGGGTGCCTGATGGGGTCGAGGCGCAGGAGCGCTGGCTGACCGGCTGGTTCCACGCGCCGGAGGACACCTGGCTCCGGCTGCGCTGCGCGGAGGATCCGGCGCCGGTGGCGCTGGAGCGCCAGCCCAGCCCGGACATCGCGGTGCATTTCGGCGATCCTTCGGCGGACGACCGCCGCTTTCAGGTCCTGTGGCCGGCCGAAGGCGCCTGCGCGTTCGAGATCACCGTCGCCGGAGAGGGCGTGCGGACGCTGCCGCTGTCGGAGGTGGCTGCGGCGACGCGCCACTTCCCGCTGGCGGAGGGCGAACTGCATTTCGATGCCGTCGGCGACCTCATCCCTCCGTCGGCGCAGGCCCCGCCCTGGGCCGGCGCGGTGCGGCGCGGCATCGCCGGCGTTTACGCCATGTGCCTGCCGTGGCTGGCGGTCGGTGGCCTGTTGGCATACGTCTGGCTCGCGGGGCGCGTGCTCCGGCGGCGCCGGGTCGTGCCGTTGTTCGCGCTCGCGACC
>JAFAEU010000429.1 GCA_023423855.1 Pseudomonadota bacterium
CGCCACGGCCCTCCACCGGCGGCGCGGGACGACCGAACAGGTAGCCCTGCCCGTAGGCGCAGCCGAGATCGGCCAGCAGTTGCCGCTGCTGTTCGGTCTCGACGCCCTCGCCGATGGTGTCGATGCCAAGCGTGCCCGCCAGCGCCAGGATCGCGCGCACCAGCGCCAGGCTCTCGGCGTGGGTTTCGCCGACCAGCCCGGCGACGAAGCTCTGGTCGATCTTCAACGCCTGGATCGGGAAGCGGTGCAGGTAGGACAGCGCCGAGAAGCCGGTGCCGAAATCGTCGAGCAGCGCCAGCACGCCGTGGCCGCGCAGGGTATTGAGGATGCGCGCCGCGCGCGGCGCGTCGTCGAGCAGCGCGCCTTCGGTGATCTCGATCCGCAGCCGCCTGGGGTCGACGCCCGCGTCATCGGCGATGCGCAGCAGCCGTTCGGCGAAGTCCTCGGCGTGGAAGTGCCGCGGCGACACGTTGATCGAGACATAACCCTCCGGGCTGCGCCCCATCCACGCGACCACCTTGCGGTACAGCAGCCAGTCGACCTGCTCGATCAGGCCGCTGTCCTCGCAGACGCGGATGAACTCCGATGGCGGCAGCGAGCCGTGCAGTTCGTGCCGCCAGCGCAGCAGCGCCTCGTGCCCGACCACCGCGCCGTCGGACAACCGCACGATCGGCTGGAAATACGGCTCGAACGCGTCGCGCTGGATCGCGCGGCGCAGGTCGGCCTCGAGGTCGAGCAGGCGCATCGCCTCGGCGCGCATCTCCTCGTCGAAGCGCTCGCTGCGGTCGCGGCCGCGCGCCTTGGCGCGGTACATCGCGGCGTCGGCGTCGCGCAGCAGTTCGTCGGCGTGGCGGTAGCGCGGCTGCCACAGCGCGATGCCGATGCTGGCCGACGGGAACAGTTCGCGCCCGGCCACCCACATCGAGCGCCCGAGCTTCTTGAGCACCAGCGACGCCACTGCCTCGGCGGCATCGCCATCGGCCACCGACTCGAGCACGATCGCGAACTCGTCGCCGCCCAGCCGCGCGACCACGTCCTCGACGCCGATCGCGGCGCGGATGCGGCGGCCGACCTCGATCAGCATGGCGTCGCCGGCGGCGTGCCCCATCGAGTCGTTGATCAGCTTGAAGCGGTCGAGATCGAGGAACAGCACCGCGAACGGCAGCCGCCCCGGCTCGAACATCTGCAGCATCATGCTGTCGAGGCGGTCAAGCAGGAACACGCGGTTGGGCAGGCCGGTGAGATGGTCGTGGCGCGCCTGGTGGGTCAGCCGCTGCTGGGCGCGCACGCGCTCGCCGATCTGCGCGCGCAGTTCGCGGTTGGCTTGCTCGAGTTCGCGCGTGCGCGCCTCGACCCGGAACTCCAGGTCGGCGTGGGTCGCCTTGAGGTACTCCTGCGCACGCTTGCGGGCGAGAGCGCCGTCGATGTGGTGCGCGACGAAGGTCAGCAGCTCCTGGTCGGCGGGGCTGAAGATGACATCGGCGCTGTAGCTCTGCACCGCGATGACGCCGGTCGCCGCGCCGTCGCGGGTCAGCGGCACGCCCAGCCAGCAGTGCGCCAGCGAGCCGTGGCTGCGGACCTGGCCCGCGTCCACCAACCGGCCCATGCCGTGCCGGTCCACCAGCAGCGCCTGGCCGTTGCGGATGACGTACTCGGTCAGGCCCATGCCCAGGCGCCGCGGCTTGCGCACCGGGTCGCGCTCGTCGACCGAGTACGGGAATTCGAGCCGGCTGCCGTCCTCGGACAGCAGCGCGATGTAGAAATTCTTCGCGTCGAGCAGCTCGTCGATGATGGCGTGCACGTCGGCGTAGAAGCGCTCGATGCTGCCGGCGGTGATCGACAGCTCGCTGATGCGGAACAGCGCGCGCTGCAGGCGCTCGGCGCGCTCGCGCTCGACGATCTCGGCCTCGAGCACCCAGTTGGCGTGCTGCAGCTCGCGGGTGCGCTCCTCGACGCGCCGCTCCAGTTCGTCCTGCGCCGACTTGCGGTCGAGCGCGGTGAGGATGTGCTGGGACACGAATTCCAGCAGCGCGCGGTCCTCGTGGGTGTAGCGCTGCGGCTGGTCGTAGCTCTGCACCACGATCGCGCCGCTGACGTAGCCGTCGCGGCGCATCGGCACGCCCAGCCAGTCGGCGCTGTCCGGGCCGTGCGCCGGATCCTGGGTGACGCCGAGCCTGCGCCGCACCTGCGCAGACGGGCCGAGCATCGGCTGGCCGTGGCGCAGCATCGCGACCGTCAGGCTGTTGGGCATCTGCGCGACCGGAATCTCCTCGTCGGGATCGGCCGTCCATGGATCGCGTTCGTCGACGAAATAGAGGAAGCGGATGGTGTCGCGCACGTCGTCGTAGCGCACGATGTAGAAATTCTCCGCCGGCATCAGCGTGCCGACGATGGCGTGGATCCGCGCCAGCATCTCGCGCATGTCCAGGCCCGCGCCGGACACGTCGGCGATCTCGTACAGCGCCTGGCGCAGGCGTTCGGACTTGCGCAGGCCCTGGATGCGCAACTGCGCGCGGGCGCTGGCGAAGGTCGCGTCGATGGTGCTGCGCGCCAGCGCGACCCAGCCCTCGCGCAGCGCGTTGGGCAGTTGCCGGCCCGGCTGCGCGACCAGCGCGACGCGGGTGTCGTCCACGGCCCAGGCCGCGCTGACGTCGTATCCGTGCTCGCCCGGCGGCCGGCCGGCGAGCATGCCCTCGACGGCGGCCCCGTGCGCGGCCGTGGCCGCGCCG
>JAFAEU010000444.1 GCA_023423855.1 Pseudomonadota bacterium
GCGGAGGCCACCGGTGTGCGGCTGGTGGTGGGCAGCGAGTTCACGCTCGCCTGCGGCACGAAGCTCGTGCTGCTGGTGGAGAAACAGTCGGGCTACACGCGGCTGTGCGAGCTGATCACCCGCGGCCGACGCGGCGACGCGAAGAAAGGCTCGTACCGGCTGGAACGCGCGGATGTTGCCGGCATGCTGGCAGGCATCGACCCCGAGGTGTCCGGCCTGTTCGCGCTGTGGATCCCCGGCCGAGAGCCGGACGCGGCGCAGGCGCAATGGCTGTACGGCCTGTTCGGCGCGCGCGCCCACGTCGCCGTCGAACTGCACCGCGAGCAGGACGATGCCGCGCGCCTGCGGAAACTGCTCGCGCTGGCGGCGAAGCTGGAGATGACGCCGGTCGCCGCGGGCGACGTGCACATGGACCTGCGCCGTCGCCGCATGCTGCAGGACACGATGACCGCGATCCGCCATGGCACGCCGTTGGCCGAGTGCGGCGGGCATCTGTTCCGCAATGGCGAGCGCCATCTGCGCGCGCGGCGGACGCTGGCCAACATCTACGGTGCCGTGGAGGGCGGACAGGCATTGCTGGACAACGCCGTGCAACTGGCCCGGCGCTGTACGTTCAGCATGAGGCAGGTGCGCTACAGCTATCCGGCGGAACTGGTGCCCGAGGGCCACACGCCGGCGACTTGGCTGCGCGCGCTGACCGAGGCCGGGATGCGCGAGCGCTGGCCGGACGGTGCGCCCGCGGACGTCGTCAGGCAGATCGACAGCGAGCTCGAACTCGTCGCCTACAAGGAATACGAGGCGTTCTTCCTGACGGTGCACGACATCGTCCGCTTCGCGAAGTCGAGGCACATTCTGTGCCAGGGGCGGGGATCCTCAGCCAATTCCGCGGTGTGCTACGCGCTCGGAATCACCGTGGTGAATCCGGCCGAAAGCCGCCTGTTGATGGCCCGCTTCCTGTCGAGGGAGCGCAACGAGCCGCCTGATATCGACGTCGACTTCGAGCACGAGCGCCGTGAGGAGGTCCTGCAGTACGTCTACGACAAGTACGGCCGCGACCGCGCGGCGCTGGCCGCGACCGTGATCCGCTACCGCGGCAAGAGCGCTGTGCGAGATGTCGCCAGGGCCTTCGGCCTGCCGCCGGACCAGATCGCGCTGCTGGCCGAGTGCCATGGCTGGGGCAACGGCGAGGCGCCGATGGAACGGCGCCTGCGTGAAGCCGGCTTCGATCCCGGCAATCCGCTGCTCCGGCGCGTGCTCGCAATGACGCGTCAACTGCGCGACCACCCCCGGCACCTGTCGCAGCACGTCGGCGGATTCGTCATCGGCGACGCGCCGCTGGCGACCGTGGTGCCGGTGGAGAACGCGGCGATGGCCGACCGCACCATCATCCAGTGGGACAAGGACGATCTGGAGACGATGGGCCTGCTCAAGGTCGACTGTCTCGCGCTGGGCATGTTGACCTGTATTCGGAAGGCAGTCGACCTCGTCGGGAAGCATCGCGGCTACCGCCTCGACCTGGCACGGCTGCCGCCGGGCGATGGGCCGACCTACGCGATGATCCAGCTCGCCGACACCATCGGCGTGTTCCAGATCGAGTCGCGCGCGCAGATGAGCATGTTGCCGCGGCTCAAGCCGGAAAATTTCTACGACCTTGTGGTGGAGGTCGCGATCGTTCGGCCGGGACCGATCCAGGGCGGGATGGTGCATCCCTACCTGAAACGCCGGAAGGACAGGACGCTGGTGAGCTATCCGTCGGCGGGCGTGAAGGAAATCCTCGGCCCGACTCTCGGCATCCCGCTGTTCCAGGAACAGGTGATGGAGTTGGTGATCCACGCCGGCTACGAGCCGCACGAGGCCGATGGACTGCGCCGCTCGATGGCCGCGTGGAAGCGGGGCGGCGACATGGAGCCGCACCGCGTCCGCATTCGCGAGCTGATGGAAGGCAAGGGCTATTCGTCGGAGTTCATCGACCAGATCTTCGAGCAGATCAAGGGCTTCGGCTCCTACGGCTTCCCGCAGAGTCACGCGGCCTCGTTCGCCAAGCTGGTCTACATCAGCTGCTGGCTGAAGCGGCACGAGCCGGCGGCGTTCGCCTGCGCGCTGCTCAATGCGCAGCCGATGGGGTTCTATTCGTCCAGCGAGATCGTGCAGGACGCGCGGCGTGGCAGGGGCGAGCGCGTCGGGGTGGAGATTCGTCCGGTCGACGTGACCTGCAGCGACTGGGACAACACGCTGGAAGGCGGTTGTCCGCGTACCGGCACCGACGACGGCGGCCAGGCGGCGATCCGGCTCGGCTTTCGCCAGATCAAGGGGATTGCGGCGTCGACGGCAGATGCCATCGTCGCCGCCCGCGCGCAGCGCCCGTTCGCCAACGTGCGCGACCTGTGCCTGCGCGCGCGGCTCGACGAGAAAGCGCGCAGTGCACTGGCCGAAGCCGGCGCGCTGGTGTCGCTCGCCGGTCATCGCCACGCCGCGCGCTGGGCGGTGGCCGGCATCGAGCGCCAGCGACCGCTGCTGCCGGGCAGCCCCGACGAGGACGAGGTCGTGCTGCCGGCCCCGACGACCGGCGAGGACGTGCTGTCCGACTACCGTGCGATCGGCCTGACCCTCGGCGCGCATCCGCTGTCGCTGCTGCGGGAACGCTTGCGCAGGCAGCGCGTGCTCGATTCGCGCCAGCTGCGCGAATTGCCGCATGGCCGCGGCGCGTACGCGGCCGGCATCGTCACCCAGCGCCAGCGCCCGGGAACGGCGAAGGGCACGATCTTCGTCACGCTCGAGGACGAGCACGGCATGGTCAACGTGGTGGTGTGGTCGCACGTCGCGCTGCGCCGGCGCAAGGCGCTGCTCGGCGCGCGGCTGCTGGCCGTGCGCGGGCGCTGGGAGCACGTCGACGGCGTGCAGCACCTGATCGCCAGTGACCTGCAGGATTTCAGCCACCTGCTCGGCGAACTGCGCACCCGCTCGCGCGATTTCCACTGAACCCGGGCATGCGCACCGCATCGATCGCCCGCGACGACCTGTTCGCCCCCGCGATGCTGCCGTTGGTGGAGGACGCGCAGGGCGGGGCGCGCTACTGGCCGGGATTCGTGGATCCTGTGACCGCGCGGCGCTGGTTCGAAGCCCTCGCCTCCGGGGTGGACTGGCGACAGGCCCGCCGTCCGATGTACGACCGCATCGTCGACGTGCCGCGCCTGCTTGCGGGGTATGCGGTCGATGCGCTGCCCGACACCCTGCCGCTGTCGGAGATGCTGGCGCGCGTGCGCGCACGGGTACCGGCGCCGTTCAACGCGATCGGCATGAACTTCTACCGCGATGGCCGCGACAGCGTGGCCATGCACGGCGACAAGCTGCACTCGCTGCGGGAGGGGCATCCGATTGCGCTGGTGTCGCTCGGCGCGCCGCGGCGCATGCTGATCCGCTCGGCGGCAGACCATGCCGATCGCATCGCCGTCGACCTGGCGCCGGGCAGCCTGCTCTGCATGAGCCACGCGATGCAGACCAGTCACGAACACGGGATCCCGAAGGCGCGCCATGCCGCGCCGCGCATCAGCGTGGTGTTCCGCGTCCATCCGGAAAAACCATCTCCAGCGTAGGGGCGCCTTCAGGGCGGCAAAGGGTTGCAGCGCCTCACGCGGCCGCGGATTCCCCCATCCACGTCTTGCGGTAGGCCGGCCGCGACTGGAACGCCTGCAGCCAGCGCTGCACGTGGGCATGCCCGTCGACGGACACGCCGCAATAGGTGCTGTAGGTGACGACACCGGCGACGATCAGGTCGGCGAGCGAGAACGCGTCGCCGAGCAGGAACGGCCCCTTCGCCAGCTGCGCGTCGAGCCGGCCGAGCGCGGCATCGAGCTGCTTCAGCGCTTCCTCGGCGAGCGGCGGATGGTGCAGGCGGGCGTCGGCGCGCGGGCTTTGCGAGAAATTCAGCACGTTGAGCAGTGCGCCGTAGCTGACGTAGGCCCAGCTCGTCCACGACAGCGCGACCAGCCGCGCCGGCGTGTCGGCCGCCGGCCACAGTCCGCGCTCCACGCCATGGCGGTCGCCCAGCCACTGCATGATCTCGACCGCCTCGAACAGCGGCGTGCCATCGACCACCAGCGTCGGCACCACCCCGTGCGGATTGATCGCGAGATAGGCGGGCTGCTTCTGCTCGCGGGAGGAGAGATCGAACATGACGATCTCGCAGTCGATCCCGAGTTCGGCGATGGCGTTGACCACCGGCGTGGCGCTGGACATCGGCGCGGCGAAGAGTTTCAGGGACATGGCGGGCTCCTTGCAGGGCATGCGGAAAGAAGGGGGACGGCCGGTGCTTCGACGAAGGCGATCCGCCTCCGGCACAGCAACAGGCTAGGGACAATTGCGGACAGATTCTGTCCTCGAATCGTGGCATCCTGCGCCACGTGCTCGACACCTCTTCCCGCCTGCTGCGCCTGCTGGCCCTGCTGCAGTCCCGGCGCTTCTGGCCGGGAGGCGAACTGGCCGCGCGGCTGGAGGTCACCGGCCGCACCGTGCGGCGCGATGTCGACCGCCTGCGCAGCCTCGGCTATCCGGTGGAATCGAGTTCCGGACTGGCGGGCGGCTACCAGCTCGCGGCGGGCAGCAACCTGCCGCCGCTGCTGCTCGACGACGACGAGGCGCTGGCGGTCTCGCTGGGATTGCGGCTGGCCACCGCGGGCACGGTCGCCGGCATGGAGGATTCGGCGCTGCGTGCGCTGGCCAAGCTGGAGCAGGTGATGCCGGCGCGACTGCGCACGCGCGTGCGCAACCTGCATGCCGCGGTACAGCCGCTTGGCGCCGCGGGGCCGAGCGTGCCGCACGAACGCCTGGTGGCGCTGGCGGGCGCGTGCCGCGGGCTGCAGCGCCTGCGCTTCGGCTACGCGGACCAGCAGGGACGCGCCAGCGAACGTGACGTCGAGCCGCACGCGCTGGTCGCCACCGGTGCGCGCTGGTACCTGCTGGCCTGGGACGCCGTGCGCGCGGATTGGCGCACGTTCCGCATCGACCGCATCGTCGGCACGCCCCGCGTCGGCGAGCGATTCCTGCCGCGCAAGGTGCCGGGCGGGGATGCGGCGGCCTTCGTCTCGCGCGCGATCTCGGTGCAGCCGTATGCGGTGAAAGCGCGGATCCTGCTGCGCGCGCCGCTGGCGCGGATGCGCGAACGGATCCCGCCCTCGGTCGGGCGCCTGAAGCGGATCGATGCGCAAACCTGCGAACTGGAAGTCGGTGCGCAGCGGCACGAGGCGATGGCCTACCACCTCGCCATGCTGGGCGTGGATTTCAGCGT
>JAFAEU010000447.1 GCA_023423855.1 Pseudomonadota bacterium
GACCGTGACCCTGTGCGGCTGGGCCGACGTCGCCCGCAACCTCGGCGGGGTCTGCTTCATCGACCTGCGCGACCACGAGGGCATCGTCCAGGTGGTCGCCGAGCCTTCGGAAGCTGCCGGCAACGCCGGGGTCGTGGCCGCGGCGGAGAAGGTGGGCTACGAGGACTGCCTGCGCATCACCGGCACCGTGCGTCGCCGGCAGTCGGTCAACGCGAAGATCCGCACCGGGCAGGTGGAGGTGGTTGCGGAAAGGATCGAGGTGCTGAACAAGGCCGAACCGCTGCCGTTCCACCACCACGAGAACCCCGGCGAGGACACGCGGCTCAGGTACCGCTACCTCGACCTGCGCCACCCGGAGATGCAGCGGCGCATGCGCACGCGCACGAAGCTGGTGAGCGCCATGCGCCACTGGCTCGACGCGCGCGGCTTCCAGGACATCGAGACGCCGATCCTGACCAAGGCCACGCCCGAGGGCGCGCGCGACTTCCTGGTGCCGGCGCGCATGCACCCGGGCGAGTTCTACGCGCTGCCGCAGAGTCCGCAGCTGTTCAAGCAGATCCTGATGATGGCGGGCTTCGACCGCTACTACCAGATCGCGCGTTGCTTCCGCGACGAGGCGCTGCGCGCCGACCGCCAGCTGGAATTCACCCAGCTCGACATGGAGTTCGCCTGGGTGTCCGAGCGCGACGTGCAGGACACGGTCGAGGCGATGGTGCGCGACGTGTTCCGCGAGGTCGTCGGCGTCGAGCTCGCGGCCGAGTTCCCGCGCATGACCTATGCCGAAGCGATGCGCCGCTACGGCTCGGACAAGCCGGACCTGCGCATCGCGCTGGAGCTGGTGGACGTGGCCGAACTGGTGAAGGACAGCGGCTTCAAGGTGTTCGCCGATGCCGCGAACGCCGAGGGCAACCGCGTGGCCGCGCTGCGCATTCCCGGCGGCGCGTCGCTGTCGCGCAAGCAGATCGACGAGTACGGCGCGCACGCGGCCAAGTACGGCGCGAAGGGACTCGCGTACGTCAAGATCTCGGAAACCGGCGAAATCGCCTCGCCGATCCAGAAGTTCTTCGACGAAGCCGCGTTCTCGGCGCTGCTGGCGCACGTCGGCGCCGGCAACGGCGACCTCGTGTTCTTCGGCGCCGGCAGGTATTCGACCGTCAGCGACTTCATGGGCGCGGTACGGCTCAAGGCGGGCAAGGACTTCAACCTGGTGGAAGCCGGCTGGCGGCCGCTGTGGGTCACCGACTTCCCGATGTTCGAGTGGGACGAGGAGGCGCAGCGCTACGTGGCCCTGCACCATCCCTTCACCGCGCCTGCGGTCGACGACGAGGCCGACCTGCGCGCGAACGCGGCCACCGCGGTCTCGCGCGGCTACGACATGGTGCTCAACGGCAACGAGATCGGCGGCGGCTCGATCCGCATCCATCGCTCCTCGATGCAGAGCGCGGTGTTCGACCTGCTGGGCATCGGCAAGGACGAGGCCGAACTGAAGTTCGGCTTCCTGCTCGACGCGCTGAAGTACGGCGCGCCGCCGCATGGCGGCATCGCCTTCGGCATCGACCGCATCGCGGCGCTGATGGCGGGCACCGATTCGATCCGCGACGTGATCGCCTTCCCGAAGACCACCGGCGCGCAGTGCCTGATGACCGGCGCACCGTCGCCGATCCCGGATGCGCAGCTGGCGGAAGTGCACATCCAGGTGCGGGCCGCTTCACCGCAGGAGCGGTGAAGCTCCCGCGATTCCGCTGCGGCGGAATCATGGGCCCCGCCTGCGTTGCTTCCACATCCCCGGCGGCTGCCGCCGCGCCCCCCTTGACTCAAGGGGGGCTCCTTCCCCCGATCGACGGCGAGGGTTCCGGTACATGACGTTGACGATCCGCCGCGCAACCCCCGAAGACGCCGACACCCTCTCGACCCTCGCCGCCCGCACTTTCACCGAAACCTTCGGACACCTGTACCCGCCGCAGGACCTCGCCGCTTTCCTGCGCGATGCCTACGCAGTGGAGAAGCAGCGCACGATCCTGTCGCATCCGGACTATGCGGTCTGGCTGCTGGAGCGGGGGAGTGTCGCGATCGGCCACGCCGCGGCCGGCCCCTGCGGCCTGCCGCACCCGGGCGTCGCGCCGGGCGACGGCGAGCTCAAGCGCCTGTACCTCGTGCGCGGCGAGCAGGGCGGCGGCCAGGGCGCGCGAATGATGGCGGCGGCGATGGACTGGCTGCTGCGCGACGGCCCGCGCACGCTGTGGATCGGCGTGTGGTCGGAGAACCACGGCGCGCAGCGCTTCTACGCGCGCCACGGGTTCGAGCGCGTCGGCGAATACCTGTTCCCGGTCGGCGAAACGCGCGACCTCGAGTTCATCCTGCGTCGACCGGCGGCGTAGCGGGACGCCACGTCGACGGGAATGCCGCGGCGAATGACGCGCCGAACTTGCGCATCGCAGTCGCGACACGGCCAAATCGGCGCATGCCTTCCCCGCGGAACACATCGATGCCATCGCCGCCCGCCGCCCGCCCGGTCCTGCTCCTGCACGGCATCTGGAACGCGAAGCTGTGGCTGGCGCCGCTGGCCGCGCGCCTGCGCGCGGAAGGCTTCGCGCCCGAGATCTGGGGCTATCCCAGCGTGGTCGGCGGGCCGGAGCGCGCGCTGCCGGCGCTGATCGAGCGGCTGCGCCGCGGGCCGGAGGTCGACATCGTCGGCCACAGCCTCGGCGGCCTGATGGCGCTGGAGGCGCTGCGCGTCGAGCCGACGCTTCCGGTCGCGCGCCTCGTCTGCCTGGGCACGCCGCTGTGCGGCAGCGGGGTGGCGAAGACGATGTCGCGGCATGCCCTGACCACGCTCTATCTCGGGCGCAGCGCGGCCCTGCTGCGGAGTGGATGCACGGTGCTTCCGGCCGGGGTCGAGGTCGGCATGGGCGCCGGCAGCCGGCCGCGCGGCCTGGGCGCGCTGGTGGCGCGCTTC
>JAFAEU010000009.1 GCA_023423855.1 Pseudomonadota bacterium
GGTTCGGGCCCGGCGCCGGCGCCGCGTCCGGCTCGGCGTCGAGCCATTCGACCTCGGCGAGCAGGCGGTAGCCGCCCTTGGCGATCGTCTCGATGTAGCGCGGCGCATCGCGATCGTCGCCGAACGCCTTGCGCAGTTGCGTCACCGCCTGCGTCAGCACGTCGTCGGTCGGCATCGTGTCCGGCCAGACGCGTTCGACCAGCGTTTCGCGGCTGACCACCGCGCCGCGCCGCTCGACCACCACCAGCAGCACCTGCATCGCCTTGACGGTGAGCCGCAGCGGCCCGGCGCCTTCTCCGCGCGAGACGACGCGGCGCATCGTGTCGACCTCGCGGTCGAGCACGCGCAGCCGCTGGGCACGCGGCGCGATCACGGACGCGCGTCGCCGCGGAAACGCGGCATGCCGCCCGCTTGAAGGAACTCCATGTCTTCGTGCATCCCGGTTCCCGGATCGTTCGCCCGCGCCCACCTCGCGCCCTGGCGCAGCGTGGCATCCGCGAGGGGGAGCATGCATGTGTCTTTCGTCTCGCCTCGCGCCGCGAGGCCCCGGTCGCGAACGTTGGCCGCGGTCGCGATGCGACAGCCGCCTCAAGCGCCGACGCACGACGGACCTGTCGATCCTTGCCCGCGGAATTTGCCGGACCTGTCGGCTTTCCGATCGCGCGATCCGCGTTGTTAAGCGCGTGTTAGCGTCGATGAAAAACCACGTGCCGCGCCCATGGCCGGCGCACTTTCCTTTCCCGGGAGATCGCAATGAACATGCGCCGCATCAATGTCAGGGCATCGCGCATCCGTCCGCTCGTCATCGCACTGTCCATCGCCGCGGCACTTCCCGCACTCGCCATCGCCCAGGAACCGGCGACCGGTGCGTCGACGACGGACGCCTCGGAGACGGAAGCCACCACGCTCGACGGGGTCGTGGTGACCGGTTCGCGCATCAGGCGCAGCCAGGTCGAAGGTCCCAGCCCGGTGATGGTGATCGACTCGGCGCAGATCGAGCGCGAGGGCTTCATCACCATCAGCGACGCGCTGAACACGCTGACCCAGGGCACCGGCCAGATCCAGACGGAAATGGACGCGGGGACGTTCACCCAGAACGCCAACGCGATCAACCTGCGCGGCCTCGGGCCGGGCCGGGTGCTGACGCTGATCGACGGCCGCCGCGCCACCGACTATCCGCTGCCGTTCAACGGACAGAGCAACATCGTCAACCTCGGCGCGCTCCCGGCGGCCGCCGTGGACCGCATCGAACTGCTCGCCGGCGGCGCGTCCGCGATCTACGGCTCGGACGCGGTGGCGGGCGTGCTCAACATCGTGCTGAAGAAGCGCTACGACGGGCTCGCCGTCAACGCCACGCTCGGCGGCACCGACAGCGGCGGCGGCGCCAGCAAGCGACTGCAGCTCGTCGGCGGCGGCCAGGCCGGCGGGCTGGATCTCGTGTACACCTTCGAATACCTCGACCGCCAGCCGATCTGGGCGTTCCAGCGCGAAGTCATGGACTCGATGGCCGACAACCCGATGCTCCAGGGGCCGGTCGTCAACAGCCGCAACGCGCTGATCTACGATCCCTTCGATTCGGACGACGACGGCTACACCTACATCGATCCCACGCCCGCGGCCTGCGCGCCGCTGGCGCCGGAAGTGAACTACTCGTTCCGTCCCGGTTTCGGCTTCTACTGCGGACGGCCCGACGACATCTCGCAGTTCACCATCCGCAACGGCAGCCGCGACCTGTCCGGCTACCTCAACGCCATCTTCGACCTGGACGGCGGTCCGCAGCTGTTCAGCAGCCTGGCGCTGTGGAAGTCCGACTCCGAGCTCAACACCGGCACGCCCTTCTGGTACGACGTCGACCACAACTTCGTGATCGACGCGGGCGCGGACCCCTCGCTCGACATCTTCGGCGTCGGCGGACAGACCGTCAGCCTGCAGCGCTTCGTCACGCCGCGGGAGATCGGCGGGCGCGACCGCAACAACCAGACGTTCGACGAACGGACGTGGACCATCAACGCCGGCGTGCGCGGCAGCTTCCTGGACGCACGGTTCGACTACGAGCTCGCCTACACCCACGGCCGCTACGACGTCACCCGCGACCGGCCGCTGTTCCTGGCGCAGGAGACGGCGGACCATTTCTACGGTCCGCAGATCGGCGAAGTCGAGGGGATCCCGGTCTACGACATTCCGCGCGAGCGCATCTACCAGCCGTTCACACCGGCGCTGTACGCCAGCCTGACCGGCATCGACCACACCCGGGCCGACTCCTCCACCGACCTGTTGAGCCTGGTGGTGAGCGGCGACCTGTTCGATCTGCCGGCCGGACCGGTCGGCTTCGCGGGCGTGCTGGAGTGGGGTTCGCAGGAATACGCCATCGACCTCGATCCGCGCCTGGTCAACGGCGAGTTCTGGGGATACACCGGAACCGGAGGCGGCGGCAAGCGCGACCGCCACGCCGCCGGCATCGAGTTCCGCGTGCCCGTCCTCGACAGCTTCATCGCCTCGCTCGCAGGCCGCTACGACAAGTACGACGACATCACCGAGGTCGACGACGCCTTCACCTACAGCCTCGGCCTGGAGTGGCGTCCGCTGGACAGCCTGCTGCTGCGCGGTTCCTACAGCACCAGCTTCCGCGCCCCGGACATGCATTTCGTGTTCGCCGAGCCGAGCGGGTTCTTCACCACGGTCGTCGACGAGTACCTCTGCCGCCGCGAGCAGCCCGGCGTGCCGCTGCCGCAGTGCACGGTCCCCGACGCCAATCCGAGCGGCCAGCGGCAGGGCAATCCCGACCTGCGGGAGGAAACCGGCAAGTCCTGGACCTACGGCCTGGTGTGGGACGCGTTCGAGGGCTTTTCCGTGAGCGCGGACTACTACTACATCGAGCTCGAGGACATGGTCAACGACCTGAGCATCTCGCGGCTGCTGCAGACCGAAGCCGATTGCCGGCTCGGCGCCACCCGCGGCGGCGAGCCGGTGGACATCAACTCGGCCGAATGCCAGGACACGCTGGCCCGCATCACCCGCGCGCCCGACGATGGCACGCTGGACGCCGAGCGGATCCGGAACATCGTCGTGGGCCCGATCAACCGCGCGTTCCAGTCCACCAGCGGCATCGACCTCGCCGCGCGCTACCGCCTGGACACCGGGCGCTGGGGCGAGTTCAACTTCGACCTGTCCTGGTCGCACGTGCTGGACGAGAAGCGCGCGCAGTTCGCCGAGGACCCGATCGTGGATTACCGCGACAACCCGCAGAACTTCGACTTCCGCAGCCGCGTGCGCGGCAGCGTGAACTGGCGGGCCGGCGACTGGTCGACCACCGTGTTCGGCACCCGCTACGGCTCCACGCCGAACTGGTACGAGACCACGCGCATCGGCTCGTGGACGAAGTACAACCTCAACGTGTCCTACCGCTTCAACGAACGCATGACCGCCGCGATCATCGTCAACAACGTGCTCGACAAGGCGCCGCCGCGCGACCCGACCTTCGACACCTACCCCTACTTCTCGACCGCGAACTACGATCCGTACGGACGGGAAGCCTTCGTGCAGTTCGACTATCGGTTCAACTGAAACATCCTTCGGCAGGGGAACGCCCGGCATCCGCCGGGCCGCTCTCCGCCGGCGTCCGACGCGGGGCGGCTTGCGCGCTTTGGCGCGAACGCCTGACGGTCGTCACGGACACTTCAGGCAGATTCGCGGCGCGGCACCGGTCCGTAGCCTGCTCTCGTGGTCCACACCCCGCAGAGGACGCCTTGCCATGAAAGCCATCACGATCGCCTTCGCCACGCTGCTGTTCGCCGGCCACCTGATCCCCGTGGACGCGAAGGAATCCGCGGCGCCGTCCGGCGACTGCATCACGCTGTCCCCAAGCCACACGGGCACGCGGACGCCGGGGAACGAACAGCTGCTGCTCAAGGATGGCGACGCGCACTACCGCCTCGGCTTCACCGGGCACTGCGATGCCGTCGCGCGCAGTTCCGTCGTCGAGGTCGAAACCCGCGGACAGAAAAACCTGCTGTGCCCGGAGGGCTCGTCGGTCCGCTCCAGGAACGCACGCTGCAGCGTGCGCTCGGTCGAGCGCATCGATGCGGCCGACTACGAGCGCCAGGCGCGCAGGAACCGCCGCTGAGTCCGGCGATCGCGGCTGCCCGCCGCGCACATGCGGCGGGCGCGAGCCGCCCCGCGCGGGGTTACCGCGGTGCGGGCACCGAACCCGCGCTGTAGGGATACTGCGCGAAGATCTCGGCCATGGTGCTGTCGATGCGCGCATCGCGGTCGGCCGGATTCTTGTGCCGGGTCACGCGGCCGACGGCGATGCCTTCCCATACCAGCCGGTTGCGCGCGGCGTCGACCAGGTCGACGTTCAGCGTGCCCTCGGTGTAGCGGTAGACGTCGGTGCGGTCGCGCCAGTACGGCACCACGTAGTAGCCGCGGGCGCGGTAGCTGTAGTAGTAGGCGTAGTCGACGCTCGGCATGGTGCTGACGTCGGTGCGCTGCTGGGTGTAGGCATTGATGTTCAGCCACAGGTCCGGCTGGTCGGCGGTGAACACGTAGCCGCGCGACTCCATCTGCGCGCGGGCCGCGGCCTTCATCCGCTCGCTGGCGGCCGAGCTGTAGCCTTCCTTCTCGATCGCCAGCGGCGAGTAGAAGCCGAAGCTGCGGTAACGCGCGAAATCCGCTTCCGGATCGGCCTCGGTGGTGATGCGCGGGCCGGTGGCGCAGGCGGCCAGCAGGGCGGCCGTCGCCAGCCCGAAGATCCATGCTGCGGCGCGAAACTTGGTCATGGCCATTCCCTCCTGTCGATCCCGCGGACGCTAGCACGCGCGGCGCTACTTCGGATGAATGCTCCCCGCCCCTACCATCAACGGCATCCGACAGCGGACGAACGGCGCTTGCGGCATCGATCTCGCCGGACCATCGCCCGCCAGTCCCGGCTGGCATGCAACTGCGACCGGACCGGACCAGCGAAGCCACGTCCCTGTGATCTGGAGAACAGCGGCAGAAAACTGCCGTTTCGACCACAGGGAGAAGTCCCGTCTCCGGCGCGCGGGGAGGAGATTTCTCCCTGCGGTCGAAATGACAGCGTTGCTCCGGGCTGTTCCCTTGATTGGGAGAAGAACCCTTTTTCCCGCCGCGCCGCGTCATTCCCGCCTGTAGACCTGCGCGCCCTGCCCGCGGAATTCGGCCGACTTTTCCGCCATTCCGGCCTCCAGAGCGTGCGCTTCGTCCACCCCGTGCCCGGCGGCGTAGTCGCGCACGTCCTGGGTGATCTTCATCGAGCAGAAGTGTGGGCCGCACATCGAGCAGAAGTGGGCGAGCTTGTGCGCATCCTTGGGCAGGGTCTCGTCGTGGAATTCCTTGGCCTTCTCCGGATCGAGGCCGAGGTGGAACTGGTCCTCCCAGCGGAACTCGAAGCGCGCCTTGGACAGCGCGTTGTCGCGCACCTGGGCGCCGGGGTGGCCCTTGGCGAGATCCGCGGCGTGCGCGGCGATCCTGTAGGCCATGATGCCGTCGCGCACGTCCTGCCGGTTGGGCAGGCCGAGGTGCTCCTTCGGGGTGACGTAGCAGAGCATCGCAGTGCCGAACCAGCCGATCATCGCCGCGCCGATGGCGGAGGTGATGTGGTCGTAGCCAGGCGCGATGTCGGTGGTCAGCGGGCCGAGGGTGTAGAACGGCGCCTCGCCGCATTCGGCGAGCTGCTTGTCCATGTTCTCCTTGATCAGCTGCATCGGCACGTGGCCGGGGCCTTCGATCATGGTCTGGACGTCGTGCTTCCAGGCGATCTTCGTCAGTTCGCCCAGCGTTTCCAGTTCGCCGAACTGCGCGGCGTCGTTGGCATCCGCAATGCAGCCGGGGCGCAGGCCGTCGCCCAGCGAGAAGGCCACGTCGTAGGCCTTCATGATCTCGCAGATGTCCTCGAAGTGGGTGTAGAGGAAGTTCTCCTTGTGGTGCGCCAGGCACCACTTGGCGAGGATGCTGCCGCCGCGCGAGACGATGCCGGTCACGCGCTTCGCGGTCAGCGGCACGTAGCGCAGCAGCACGCCTGCGTGGATGGTGAAGTAGTCCACGCCCTGCTCGGCCTGTTCGACCAGGGTGTCGCGGAAGATCTCCCAGGTCAGCTCCTCGGCGCGGCCGTCGACCTTCTCCAGCGCCTGGTAGATCGGCACGGTGCCGATCGGCACCGGCGAGTTGCGGATGATCCACTCGCGGGTCTCGTGGATGTGCTTGCCGGTGGACAGGTCCATCACCGTGTCGCCGCCCCAGCGGATCGACCAGACCAGCTTCTCCACCTCCTCCGCGATGCCCGACGACACCGCGCTGTTGCCGATGTTGGCGTTGATCTTGGTCAGGAAGTTGCGGCCGATGATCATCGGCTCGCTTTCGGGGTGGTTGATGTTGTTGGGCAGGATGGCGCGGCCGCGGGCGATCTCGTCGCGCACGAACTCGGGGGTGATGAGCTTCTGGATGCTCGCGCCGAAGGACTCGCCCGGGTGCTGCGCCAGCAGGCCGGCGTCGCGCACCGCATCGAGCCGCTGGTTCTCGCGGATGGCGACGAACTCCATCTCGGGGGTGACGATGCCGCGACGCGCGTAGTGCATCTGGGTGACGTTGGCGCCGGCCTTCGCGCGACGGGGCAGCAAGCGGGCCGGGAAGCGCACCGCGTCGAGCTTCGCGTTGGTCTCGCGCGCGCGACCGAACTCGGAGCTCAGCACCGGCAGCGCCTCGGTGTCGCCGCGCTCGGCGATCCAGCGCGCGCGCAGCGGCGGCAGGCCGGCCGACAGGTCGATGCGCGCCTCGGGGTCGGTGTAGGGGCCGGAGGTGTCGTAGACCGTGACGGGCGGGTTGTCCTCGCCGCCGAACAGGGTCGGCGTCTTCGTCAGCGCGATCTCGCGCATCGGCACGCGCAGGTCGGCGCGCGAGCCTTCGACGAAGATCTTGCGCGAACCCGGGATCGGCCGGGTGACGGATTCGGAAAGTTGCTCGGTCTGCTGGACCAGCGAGGCGGGCACGGCGTTCATCGGCATCGTCCTGTGGCTCGGCCGCGAGGGATTCGCAGGCCACGAACGAAGCGAAGGCGCGGGACGGTCGGATTGCCAGCCGGTGGAACCCCGGCGGCAATGGCGCGTCCTGCGAAGCTTCCCTACGCCGGCATCACCCGGATCAGGTTCGAAGGGTCTGTCTCAACCGCGCCGTGGCGCGGTACCCCCGCTTCGGGTGCCATTTGACCATGCGGCAGGCCTTCGGGCCAGCCTCAGCGCAGGGCGGCGTTGATCTTCGCCAGCGCCGCCGTCCCCGGGCACAGCTCGTCGGGTCCGAGCGCGTTCAGCGGCGTCTCCACGGTGCGGATGTGGCCGTGGAGGTCGTCCGCGGCAGGGTCCACGAACAACAGCCCGGTCGCCAGCTCGCCGCGCGCGTGGCGCTGCTGGATCAGGTTCAGCGCGGCGATCCGGTCACGCGGGTCGTAGCCGGCGTCGAGCTTGTGCAGGCGCAACACGCTGCCGTCGTGCTGGGGCACGTCGATGGTGCTGCCGGGCGCCTGCTCCAGTTCGATCGCCGCCCGCGGCGTCATCACGTCCAGGCGGTTGACCGCCTCGTTGTGCTCGCGCACATGGTCGTAGCTCCTGGTGCTGCCGGCGTGGTTGTTGAAGGCCACGCAGGGGCTGATCACGTCGAGGAAGGCGGCGCCCCGGTGCGACAGCGCGCCCTTGATCAGCGGCACCAGCTGCTGCTTGTCGCCGGAGAAGCCGCGACCGACGTAGCTGGCGCCCAGCTGCAGCGCCATCGTCACCATGTCCAGCGGGCTGTCGGCGTTGGCCACGCCCTTCTTCGACACCGAGCCCTGGTCGGCGGTGGCCGAGAACTGGCCCTTGGTCAGGCCGTAGACGCCGTTGTTCTCGACGATGTAGGTCATGTCCACGCCGCGGCGGATGGCGTGCACGAACTGGCCAATGCCGATGGATGCCGAGTCGCCGTCGCCGGAGACGCCGAGGTAGGTGAGCGAGCGGTTGGCGAGGTTGGCCCCGGTCAGCACCGAGGGCATGCGCCCGTGCACGGTGTTGAAGCCGTGCGACTGGCCGAGGAAGTAGTCCGGGGTCTTCGAGCTGCAGCCGATGCCCGAGAGCTTGGCGATCCGGTGCGGCTGGATGTCGAGCTCCCAGCAGGCCTGGATGATCGCCGCGGAGATCGAGTCGTGGCCGCAGCCGGCGCACAGGGTGCTGATCTTGCCCTCGTAGTCGCGGCGGGTGAAGCCGATGGCGTTGCAGGGCAGGGTCGGGTGGTGGAGGCTGGGCTTGGCGAGCCAGGTCATGCCACCTTCTCCTTCCGCCGCGCATGCGGCTGCAGGTGCTCAAGGATCGCGCCGCTGATGAAGCGCGCGGTGATCGGGGTGCCGTCGTAGTGCAGCAGTGCGACCAGGCGCGCGGGATCGGTGCCGAAGGCGTCGACCAGCAGCAGCCGCAGCTGGCCGTCGCGGTTCTGTTCGACCACGAACACCCGTTCGTGGCCGTCGATGAACGCGCGCACGGACTCCGGGAACGGATACGCGCGCACGCGCAGCGTGTCCAGCGCCACGCCGGCCTCGCGCAGCTGTTCGACCGCCTCGGCCATCGCCGGGCTGGTCGAGCCGTAGAAGATCGCGCCGAAGCGCGTGGGCATTCCGGCCGGCGCCAGCACCGGCTGTGGCACCAGCGACTTCGCGGTGTCGAACTTCTGCAGCAGGCGCTGCATGTTGTAGACGTAGTCCGGGCCGCGCTCGGAGTACTGCGCCTGCGGATTGCGCGAGGTGCCGCGGGTGAAGTACGCGCCCTTGTCCGGATGCGTCCCCGGCCAGGTCCGCCACGGAATGCCGTCGCCGTCGACGTCCTTGTAGCGGGCGAACTCGCGCCCCGACTCCAGGTCATCGGCGGTCATCACCTTGCCGCGGTCGCAGCCGCGCGCATCGTCCCATTCGAACGGGGCGCACAGGCGCTGGTTCATGCCGATGTCGAGGTCGGTGAGAACGAACACCGGCGCCTGCAGGCGGTCGGCGAGGTCGAGCGCGGCGGCCGCGAAGTCGAAGCACTCGCGCGGATCCTCGGGCAGCAGCAGCACGTGCTTCGTATCGCCGTGCGAGGCGAAGGCGCAGGCGAGCACGTCGGACTGCTGGGTGCGCGTGGGCATGCCGGTGGACGGGCCGCCGCGCTGCACGTCGATGATGGTTACCGGGATCTCGGCGAAGTAGGCCAGGCCGATGAACTCGTTCATCAGCGATACGCCCGGGCCCGAGGTGGTGGTGAAGGCGCGCGCGCCGTTCCAGCCGGCGCCGACCACCATGCCGATCGAGGCGATCTCGTCCTCGGCCTGGAGGATGGCATGACGCGCCTTGCCGTCGGCATCGACGCGGAACCTGCGGCAGTACCTGTCGAAGCCTTCGGCCAGCGAGGACGAGGGCGTGATCGGATACCAGGCGCAGACCGTGGCGCCGCCGTAGACGCAGCCGAGCGCAGCCGCGTCGTTGCCATCGACGAAGATACGGTCGCCGACCGCGTCCGCGGCCTGCACGCGCAGGCCGATGGGATGCGGCAGGTGGGCCACCACCCAGTCGCGCCCCAGGTGCAGGGCCTCGACGTTCGGCGCCTGCAGCTTCGGCTTGGCCTTGTACTGCTCGCCGACCAGGGTCTCGACCGCGCCCATGTCGATGTCCAGCAGGGCCGCCAGCGCGCCGACGTACATGATGTTCTTGAACAGCTGGCGCTGGCGCGGATCGTCCCAGGCGGCGTTGCAGAGTTCGGTCAGCGGCACGCCGATCACGGTGATGTCGTCGCGCAGGCGCGCGCGCGGAATCGGCTTGCTGCTGTCGTGGAACAGGTAGCCGCCGGGCTCGATCTCCGCGATGTCGGCGTCCCAGGTCTGCGGGTTCATCGCCACCATCAGGTCGACGCCGCCGCGCCGGCCCAGCCAGCCGGCCTCGCTCACCCGCACCTCGTACCAGGTCGGCAGGCCCTGGATGTTCGAAGGGAAGATGTTGCGCGGGCTGACCGGCACGCCCATGCGCAGGATCGCCTTGGCGAACAGCTCGTTGGCCGAAGCCGAACCCGAGCCGTTGACGTTGGCGAACTTGACCACGAAATCGTTGGTCGCCTGCAGCGGCGAGTATCCCGGGGTCATGCCGCCTCCGCCGAGCGCTGGCGCCGGGCCGAAGCCGCCAGCGCCGTCTTGAA
>JAFAEU010000089.1 GCA_023423855.1 Pseudomonadota bacterium
CGAACTTCTCCGCGGCGAGGTCGAGCGCGCCGAGGTGGCGCGGATGGTCCTTCAGCAGCGTGCGGCGATAGGCGACCGGATCCTGCCCCGCCGCATGCGCGAGTTCGTCGACGAAGCCCTCCATCACGAAGCCGTTGACGCTGTGCCCGACCGAGCGCCACCACAGCACCGGGATGCCGGTGACCGGCGAATGCAGGTCGACGCGATGCGCCGCGGCGCCGAGCACGTACGGCGAGTCGGCCACGCCCTCGGTGGAGGTGGTGTCGACGCCGGCCTTGACCATCATCGCCTCCATGAAGGTGCCGGCCATGATCGACTGCCCCACCAGCACCTGGTGCCAGGCGACCGGCAGGCCGTCGGCGCCGAGGCCGACGCGCAGCTTCTCGACGAACGCGGAGCGGTAGTAGCCGCCGCGGGTGTCGTCCTCGCGCGTCCACACCGTCTTGACCGGCACGCCGGCGGCCTTCGCGACCTCCACCGCCTCGCTGACCACGTCGGAGGTCGGCGTCGCGCGGCGACCGAAGCCGCCGCCGAGGAACGGCGTGTGGATGCGGATCTTCTCCGCCGGGATGCCAAGGATGCGCGCGGCGTTGTTCTGGTCCAGGGTCGGGAACTGCGTGCCGCACCAGATGTCGCACTCGCCGCCTTCGAGCTTCACCGTGCAGTTCAGCGGCTCCATCGCCGCGTGCGCGAGGTAGGGCACGGCGTATTCGGCCTCCACGATCTTCGCCGCGCCTTCCAGCGCCGCGGCGACATCGCCGGCGCGGGCCGCGACCGGACCCTCGGTGCCGGCCAGCGCCGCGAACTCGCTGCGCAGGACCGCGCTGTCGAGCGCGCCGTGTTCGCCGCGATCCCATTCGACCTGCAGCGCATCGCGGCCGAGCTTCGCCGCCCAGTAGTGGTCTGCGATCACCGCCACGCCGCTGGGCACCTGCACCACGTCTCGCACGCCGGGCACGGCCTTCGCCGCGGTGGCGTCGAACGAGACCACCTTGCCGCCGAACACGGGCGCATGCGCGACCACCGCGGTCATCAGTCCGTCGAACTGGATATCCATGCCGAACTTCGCGCGGCCGGTGATCTTCTCCGGCGTGTCGAGGCGCCTGGTCGGCTTGCCGATCACGGCCCACTGGCCCGGCTCCTTGAGCTTGAGCGTGGCCGGGTCCGGCGGCGCAAGCTTGCCCGCGGCCTCGGCCAGTTCGCCGTAGCGCAGGCGCTGCGTGCCGGCCACGACCACGCCGCTTTCCGTCCTGAGTTCCGCAACCGGCAGGCCGGTGCGTTCGGCCGCGGCCTGCAGCAGCATCGCGCGCGCGGTGGCGCCCGCCTGCCGGTAGCGGTCGAACTCGGACCAGGTGGTGGTCGAACCGCCGGTGCCCTGCATGCCGAACACCGGGCTGAAATAGGCCTTGTCGGCCGGTCCGTGCTCGACGCGGAGCTTCGACCAGTCGGCGTCGAGTTCCTCGGCGATCAGCATCGGCAGCGTGGTCCAGATGCCCTGCCCCATCTCCGCGTGCGCGAGCAGCACGGTCACGGTGTCGTCGGGCGCCACGCGCAGGAATGCGTTGGGCGCGAACTCGGGGGCGGGCGCAACCCCGGCCTCCTCCTGCGCCATCGCGAAGCGCCCTGCCCCGGGCACGGCGAAGGCGACCACCAGTCCGCCGCCGGCGAGCGCGCCGGTGCGGAGGAAGTCGCGACGGGAAAACTTGCTGGCGAGGTTCACGGGAAGGACCTCCGTCGAACGGCGGGGAATGGGGCGCGGGACGGCGCCGCGAGGATCGCGGGAATCAGGCCTTGCCGAGTTCGGCCGCGCGATGCACGGCCGCGCGGATGCGCTGGTAGGTGCCGCAACGGCAGAGGTTGCCCGACAGCGCGTGGTCGATGTCCTCGTCGCTGGGCGCCGGCACCTCGGCCAGCAGCGCGACCGCGGACATGATCTGCCCGGACTGGCAGTAACCGCACTGCACGACGTCCAGCTCCGCCCAGGCGCGCTGCACCGGATGGCTGCCGTCGGCCGAGAGGCCTTCGATCGTGGTGATCTTCCTGCCGGCGACCGCCTCGACCGGCGTCACGCAGCTGCGCAACGGCGATCCGTCGACATGGACCGTGCAGGCGCCGCATTGCGCGATGCCGCAGCCGAACTTGGTGCCGGTCATGCCCATCAGGTCGCGCAGGACCCACAGCAGGGGCATGTCCGGGGGCGCATCGATCTCGTGTTCGGAACCGTTGACCTGCAGCTTCATCGGCAACTCCCTGGCGATGGCTTGGGATGCTTCGACAGTACTCCCGGACGCCGTCGTCCGCCAGCGTCTTGCGCGGATTCCGCGACGGATCGCGTCGCCATTGGCGATTGTCCCGAAAATACGCATGCCGGATCGCGGTCGATGGCATGCGCGCGAAACGCTGCGCAGGCGTCCGGGCAACGGCGATCGTCGTCTTGCACGGCGATGGCGCCTGCGCCATCGTGGCCGGCATGTCCGTCCATCGCCACGTGCTCGAGGCTTCCGCGCAGGCCAGCGAAGCCGATACGCCCGCCGCACTGGCCGTCGTGGTCGGAACCGAAGGCTCCACCTACGTGCGCCGCGGCGCGATGGCGCTGTTCGGCGAAGCGGGACCGGAAGCGGGCTGGTTGAGCGGCGGCTGCCTGGAGCCTGACATCGCCCTGCGCGCGAAGCAGGCGATCGACGCCGCGCGCCTGAGCTGGATGGAGATCGACACCCGCGACGACGAGGACCTGCTGTCGGGCTCGGCGCCGGGATGCCGCGGCCGGCTGCGCATCGCGCTGCTGCCGCTGCGCGCGTTGCCGGGCTGGTCGACCCAGGTGCAGGCCTGGCTGCGGCGCGAGGGCGAACTGCGATTGCAGGTGCACGCCGAAGGGACCGTGGCCGCGCAAATCGGCGGGCGGCGCAGCGACTGGTCGCTGGCGACCGATGCATTGCCGTGGCCCGCGGCGGAGATGACGGCGATCCGCGTGCCGGCGCCATCGGCGATCGCGGTCTTCGGCGCGGGTCCGGAGACCGCGATGCTGCTGCCGCTGCTGCGGCAGCTGGGCTGGATGACGCTGGTCGTCGAGCGACGGCAGCGCTGGCTGCCGGCCGCCGCCCTCGGCGACCGGACGCTGGACGCCACCCCGCAGGTCGGCGTGGCGGCGCTCGGCGACGCGCGAATCGACGCCGCGCTGGTAATGCACCACAACTTCGAACTCGACCGCGAGGCCCTGGCGGCGCTGGCGGCGACCGACCTGCCCTACATCGGCCTGCTGGGACCGCATCGCCGCCGCGACGACCTGTTCAAGCTGCTCGCGGCGCACGAGCGCGAACGTTTGTCCGCGCGCCTGCATTCGCCGGTCGGACTGCCGCTCGGCGGACAGGGGCCGGAAGCGATCGCGCTCAGCATCGCCGCGCAGCTGCAGGCCTGGCGCGCCGGACGCGGCGACGGGGAATGAGCGCGGCGCCCGCCACGTCGCACGCGGCGCTGCTGCTGGCGGCGGGCGGCAGCCGCCGGCTCGGGCGGCCGAAGCAGTTGCTCACGCGCGATGGCGAGACGCTGGTGCATCGCGCCGCGCGCCTGCTGCGCGAAACCGCGCCGCA
>JAFAEU010000177.1 GCA_023423855.1 Pseudomonadota bacterium
CTGCGAAGGCGGTCGTCTGTATCGCGATCACGCTGCTGATTCGCGAGGATCTTCGCGCGCCAAAACCCCGCATTCTGCTTCGGCCACGTCGCGTGCTGTGGGCAGCCGTGCCAAAAACAGCCGTCGACGAAAACGGCAACGCGTAGCCCCTTGAATGCGACATCAGCAACCCTACGGGGCTTGCTGAGAACCGGAACTTGGATGCGATATCGGAGCCCAAGCGCATGCAATTCGCTGCGCAGAGCCAGTTCGGCGGAGGTATCCCTCTGTCGAACCTTCTTCATTCTGAAGCTGATATCAGGCCCTGACGGCGGCGCCTTTTTGCTTGCAGGCATTCTGCCTCCCGCCACGTTTCGCCGACGGCAGAAGCTTGCCTAGACGCCTATTGCCCTTCATTAGATCCGGCTTATGCAGTTCGACGTGTTTGACGATGCTCGCACCGATAACTCGCCCAAGATCCACAGGAACCGCATTCCCGATCATTCGACCCAGTGTCTTGAACTGGATTGAATGGCCCTCAGGCAGAAACTCGTAGTCACGGGGGAATCCTTGAAGGAGTGCGCCCTCGCGCAGTGAGAGTCCTCGTGCCTGCGTCGGATGTCCAAACCGGCCGTTGCCGAAGCCATAAAACTGCGTCGTAAGCGTCGGCGCAGGGTCTGCGTAAGTCATTCGGCCGTAGACACCAGGATAAGTCTTACCAGACTTCTTGGTGTGGCATTTCGCAACCAGGTACTTTGGCCAGTCGCGCCAAGTGCCGCCGGGCTTCGAGTGCTGAATACGCGTGTAGTTGAGATCTGAAAGTCGAGAGGCAGCGTGCAACATATCATCGGCATTTCGGCCGCCGTGCCGAAGAATCGGAAGGCCCTTGATGACGTCGGCAACTGTTCTCTGAGCCACCCCGCCCGGTGCAATGAGCTCGATCTTTCCTAACCTCGATGCCAAAAGTACGGTGCGGCGGCGACGTTGCGGCAGCCCGTATTCAGCACAGTCGATTACCTTGAACCAGACTTCAAACCCTTGCGCCTTCAGCGTCTCGACGAAGTCATCAAACACTGTATGTTTCGTGACCGTAGGCACGTTCTCCATCGTCACGATTTCGGGCTTAGCCTCCCGGATCAATCGCGCGAAATGATTGAGAAGGCCCCAACGCTCAGTGCCAACTGTTTCGTATCGTTGGGAATAGCTCGAGAATGGCTGGCAAGGCGCACACCCGGCCAGAACGCGAACTTGCGCATCGCCGAACCAATCGGCGAGATTCGCTGCGGTAATTGTCGAGACATCCAGGGCGTGAAACGTGGCGCCGTTATTTGTCTCGTAGGGGTACTTGCAGGCATCGTCGAGGTCGACACCTGCTGTGACCTTGATACCTGAATCCAGCAGCCCGCGCGTGAGACCTCCTGCGCCGCAGAACAGATCCACGCAGACGATGTCGGGCCCAACTTTGAGGGCAGTTTCCTTTGGGGCCTGCGTACGGCCTTCGCGACGACGTTTTCCCATGCCTGCTCCCTTTTTTGCGAGAGCAGCCTGCATCTCGCCTTGTCTCTGCTCCGCCCCAATGCCTTGCCCGAGCAGATCCGCGCGGAGGCCGCGCCTCATTCTACCAACAAATGATCAAATTTACGACCCAGCCGGGTACTGCAGATGGCGCCTTCCAGAGGATTCGGCGGCCTCGCTCGCACCGAGCAAGCGCCTGGTTCGGGAGGCGATTGAGCCGCTCAGAGGTGGCGCCGGGCGGATCGATTCAGGAGGTCCTGTTGGTCGCGTGGACCAGCGCTGGAGCCAGGGAGGACAATCTTCAAACAAGACATACGAGGGAATGTCCAAATGACCACCGGAGCGAGGGCTGTTCTTAACGATTGCCGTGTTGCGTTGGGCATGCTGGAAGACGAGATCGACACGCAGCGCTGGCGGGTTCACTGGGTGGGCGCCGTGGCGCTCATTCGTGCGGTAGGCCATGTTCTGGACAAGATCGACGGAAAATCTAACGCGGCGCTCGGCCGTTTTGCGAATACCCGGTTCGCACGCTGGAAGTTGGGCGTGGGAGATGACCGTATCTTCGTCAAGTTCATCGACCGCGAAAGGAACAACATCCTCAAGCAGTACGCCTTCGGCGTAGACACTTCCGAGTTCGTCCCGGTCGCCGTGGTATCGATTGCCCAGGAAGGTCCTCCGAATGTCGACGAAGCATTCGACCTTGACGAGAACCTCTTTCGCCCTGTGATCTGGGACGGTGCGGTCGAGGACGCGCGTGACCTTTACAGCCAGGCAATCGAGTGGTGGCAGCGCGAGTTGGATGAACTCGATCGCGACCTCACCCTAACGTGTGGACACGTAGCTGAGTATCTGGGTTGACCGGGCCCCAGTTGGGTTTCGGAACTGAAACTAACGTTCTCAGCTTCTCATCGTGGCGCTCGGGTCTTCTGCTTGACGTTGTTTATGCCCATAGAAAAGTAGAGGCCCTCGAAAGGGCCTCTCATGAAGCATCGATCATGCCAAGTCAGATCATCCGCCTGATTCGGCCAGGTTTCCGTTTTATTGGCTCGTGGTTTCCACTTTTTCGGTCAAGGTTTCCACTTTTCCGCTTTCCCACAGTTCGAATGTCCGCGGGTGTTATGTCTCCGTCAGCCGCACTTGCTGTAGCCGCAATTCAAACAAGTCGCACACCCATCCATCAGCACCAGCGCCTTGGTGCTGCATTTGTGGCACATGCTCGCGCTCGGCGGGAAGCTGGCGCCGTCGCCGGTGACTTCGATGTCTTCGACCGGCTCGGGGTAGCCGGGATCCTCGGGGGTGGCGTCTACGTCAGAGTTTTTTTTTGAGCGTTCTTCGTAGGCGCGGCGCTTTTCGGCGATCAGGGCGCGCTGGGCGGGGCTCATTTCGGGGTCGTGGAGCATGCCGATGGACTTGAGGTGGTCCTCGACGATGCTGCCCAGTTCGGCGACCAGCGAGGGCATGTACACGCCGCCGGCCTTGAAGTAGCCGCCCTTGGGGTCGAACACGGCCTTCATTTCCTCCACCAGGAAGGTCACGTCGCCGCCCTTGCGGAACACGGCGGACATGATGCGCGTGAGCGCGACGATCCACTGGAAGTGTTCCATCGACTTGGAGTTGATGAACACCTCGAACGGGCGGCGCAGTTCGTGTTCGGTGCCGGCGTTGAGCACGATGTCGTTGATGGTCACGTACATGGCGTGTTCGACCAGCGGCGACTTGATCTTGTAGGTGCTGCCGATCAGCACTTCGGGGCGTTCGATGCGCTCGTGCATCTGGATCACGTCGGCCACGGGCAGCTCGGCCTCCACCTTCTCGCGCGGGACGGAGGCGCCGGCGACGGCCTTCTCCCTGTCCTCGGGGGTGACGACAGCGTAGCCCGTGATTTTCTTGTCGATCTTGACTGCCATTGCGTGATCCTGGTGCTGCGGGGAACGTGCGGGGTGGGGCGGCCCTTGCCCCCGGCCCCTCTCCCGCATGGCGGGAGAGGGGCGGGGTCTGCAGGCTTACTTCTTCTTCGCGGCCTTGCGGGCGGCCTTCTTCGCAGGCGCCTTCCTGGCCGCCTTCTTCGGTGCGGCCTTCTTCGCGGTCTTGCGGACCGCCTTCTTCACGGCAGCCTTCTTGGCCGTCGCCTTGCGGGCGACCTTTTTCGTCGCCTTCTTCACCGCCGCCTTCTTCGCGGTGGCCTTGCGGGCAACCTTCTTCGTGGCTTTCCTGGCGGTGGCCTTCTTCGCCGCGACCTTCTTCTTGGCGGTCTTCTTCTTGGCCGCGCCCTTCTTCTTCAGGGCGGCGACTTCCTTCTTGCCGGCGTCGCTGGCGGACTTGAGCGACTTCTTGGCGGCGGCGACCTTCTTGCCCACCGCCTTCTTCGCCTTGCTGGCGGTGCTGGCGACGGCCTTCTCGGCCTTCTTCGCGGTCTTCTTCGCCGCCTTCACGGCGCCGCTGGCTTTCTTCGCGACCTTCTTGCCGATGTCCTTCGCCGTGTCGGCGACGGCTTCGGCGGCGTTGCTCAGGGTCTCCGCGACCCCGTTGCCGTTACTCATGGGTGTGTCCTCGTCAGTTTGCTTTTTTACGGTGATCGGGTTACGGGCAAGCGCCCGTGGGCGAAATGTAGCGCGAAGCGCGCGCTACGCAAGCGGTACTGCAAGGGGTGGCCCCCGCCGCGGTCCTCCCCCGTGGGCGGGGGAGGGAGAAGGGCGGGGCGTGCGGTGTCGGATCCGGCGCGGGAACCTGCCGCGGGCGTTCATCAGAATTTGCCGTAATAGCCTTCTTTCAGCGCGTCGAACAGGTTGGCGGCGGTGTGGGTCTCGCCGTCGTACTCGATCTGCTCGTTGCCCTTGACCTCGATCACGCTGCCGTCCTCCAGCTCGAAGCGGTAGGTGGTGTTCTCGAGGTCGGTCTCCTTGACCAGCACGCCCTGGAAGGCGGCGGGGTTGAAGCGGAAGGTGGTGCAGCCCTTCAGCCCCTTCTGGTAGGCGTAGCGGTAGATGTCCTTGAAGTCCTCGTAGGGGTAGTCGGTCGGGACGTTCGCGGTCTTGGAGATGGACGAGTCCACCCACTTCTGCGCGGCGGCCTGGACGTCGACGTGCTCCTTCGGGGTGATGTCGTCGGCGGCGATGAAGTAGTCGGGCAGCTTCGCCTCCGGCTCCTCCGAGAACGGCATGGCCTTGGGGTTGACCAGTTCGCGGTAGGCCAGCAGCTCGTAGGACCAGACGTCGACCTTCTCCTTGGTCTTCTTGCCCTCGCGGATCACGTTGCGGCTGTAGTGGTGCGCGAACGAAGGCTCGATGCCGTTGGAGGCGTTGTTGGCCAAGCTCAG
>JAFAEU010000208.1 GCA_023423855.1 Pseudomonadota bacterium
CCATCAGCGGCGCCGCGCTGAAGACCTTGCGGCCGTCGACACTGCGGGGATCGTCGCCGAGGATCGGCAACGGTTCGCCGTCGAGCAGGCGGCGGACAGGCCGCAAGTCGACCCGGTCGCGCCGCAGCCTGCCTTCGGGTGCCGCATGGTCGACGATACGACCATCCGGGTCGAGCAGGTAGACCTCGACACTCGGGTTCACCATCATCAGCCGGCTGAACAGATCGCGCAGCGTACCCGGCCGCGGCCCCGCCGGATCAGCGGGCGGCAATTCGCGAACGATGCTCTCCGCCACATCGCGCGACAGGCCCTGCACGACTTCCTGGCCGTGCATCCGGGTCGAGCGCAACTGCAGCCAGGCCGACGTGCCGCTGCAGACGAGCAGCAAAACGGCGAAAACCAGCGCCAGCCGCTGGGTCAGCGTCAGTCGCATGCATCACCCTGCGGCGCGCTGGCGAACTTGTAGCCCCGCCCCCAGACCGTCAGGATCCGTGCCGGCCGGGCCGGATCGGCCTCGATCTTCGCGCGCAGCCGGTTGATGTGCGTGTTGACCGTGTGTTCGTAGCCCTCGTGCCGGTAGCCCCAGACCGCGTTCAACAGTTCCATCCGCGAAAACACCTTGTCGGGCTGCTGGGCGAAGAAGCGCAACAGATCGAACTCGCGCGGCGTCAGTTCGATGCGCCGCCCGTCCAGCCGGACGTCGCGAGCGAGCGGATCGATCACCAACCCGGCAATGGCCAGACTGCCGCCGTCGCCTCGGGCATTGTGGGCGAGCGCTTCGACGCGGCGCAACAGCGCCTTGACGCGGGCGACCAGTTCGAGCACCGAGAACGGCTTGGCGAGGTAATCGTCGGCGCCGATCTGCAGACCGAGGATGCGATGCACCTCGCTCGCCCGGGCGCTGATGACGATGACCGGCGTGTAGTGCGCCATCGCCCGCGCCCGGCGCAGAACCTCGAGGCCGTCGACGCCGGGCAGCATCAGATCCAGCACCAGCGCGTCCCAGCCGCCGCGCTCGAGCTGGCGCAGCCCGTCGTCACCGCGCGCGCAATGGACGACGGCGAGCCCTTCATCCTGCAGATGCAGGGTCACCAGCTCGGCGATGTGAGCATCGTCCTCGACCAGCAGGACGCGGCGGGGCGTCGTCATCGGTGAGAGAAATCCATCAGGTTGTCCGGGCCGGCCGCGCCATTGTCCGCAATCGCTGCCCGGCCAGTCATCACGAATTGTTGAAGTTTGCGTGAAGACTCCGGGATCCCGCAGCAGCTATGCTCCGGATTCGCCCCGAAACCGACCAGCGGATTCGCCATGACAGCCGATCCCTCCCGACGCCACTTGCTCATCGCCGGCACCGGCGTGCTGACCGCCCTGATCGCCACGCTCGCTCCGCGCCGGACGCGGGCGGCCCGCCCCGGCGAGGTCTTCGAAGTCCGCTACACCGACGCCGAGTGGCGGGCCCGCCTGACGCCGGAACAGTATGCGGTGCTGCGCCACGAAGCCACCGAGGAACCAGGCAGCAGCCCGCTGAACCACGAGCACCGTCCCGGCACTTTCGTCTGCGCCGGCTGCGCCCTGCCGCTGTTCGCCTCGTCGACCAAGTTCGAAAGCGACACCGGCTGGCCCAGTTTCTGGAAGCCGCTGGACAATGCCATCGGCACCCGGACGGACCGCAGCCTCGGCATGGTGCGGACCGAAGTGCATTGCCGCCGCTGCGGCGGCCATCTCGGCCACGTCTTCAACGACGGTCCGCCACCGACCGGCCTGCGCTATTGCATGAACGGGCTGTCGCTGACCTTCCTGCCGCGCCTCGCCTGAAGGGCCCGGCATGACGCTGCTGCTTCTCGCCTGGCTGGGCGGCGTGCTGACGATCGTCAGCCCCTGCGTGCTGCCGGTGCTGCCTTTCGTGTTCTCGCGGGCCGGGCAGCCATTCCGCTCGCATGGCCTGCCGATGCTCGCGGCAATGGCGGCCACCTTCACGGCGGTCGCCACGCTGGCCGCGGTCGGCGGCAACTGGGTCGTCACGGCGAACGAGATCGGCCGCACGGCTGCGCTCGTGCTGCTCGCGCTGTTCGCGCTGGCGCTGCTGTGGCCAGGTCTGGCCGGGCGGCTCGCGCGCCCGCTGGTCACAGTGGGCGAACGGCTCGCCCGCTCGGCGGAGGCGGAAGGCCAGCCGCGAATCCTGTCGTCGCTGCTGCTCGGCGTCGCCACCGGCCTGTTGTGGGCGCCTTGCGCCGGGCCGATCCTCGGGCTGATCCTCACCGGCGCGGCGCTGCAAGGCGCGAGCGTCGGCACCTCGCTGCTGCTCGCCGCCTATGCCGCAGGCGCCGCGACCTCGCTGGCGCTGGCGCTATTGGTCGGCGGCAAATTGTTCGCGGCGATGAAGCGTTCGCTCGGCGTCGGTGAATGGGTACGGCGCGGGCTCGGCGCGCTGGTGCTGGTCGCGGTCGGCGCCATCGCGCTCGGGCTCGATACCGGCATTCTCACGCAAGTCTCGCTCGCCGGCACCAACCGCATCGAACAGGGCCTGCTCGACAAGTTTCGCACCGCATCCGGCCCGGCAATGACCAAGACTGACACCGCCGCTAATACAGCGATGACGAGCGACAAGTCAAAGACCGCGAGCGCCGAACCCGATGCGATGGCCGATATGCTGCCGGTGGAGGGCACTCTGCCCTCGCTCGACGGTGCGGTGGAATGGCTGAACTCGCCGCCGCTGACGCGCGAGGCGCTCAAGGGCAAGGTGGTGCTGGTCGATTTCTGGACCTATACCTGCATCAACTGTCTGCGCGCGCTGCCTTACGTCCGCGCATGGGCCGACAAGTACAAGGATCAGGGCCTTGTCGTGATCGGCGTGCACGCGCCCGAATTCGCCTTCGAGAAGATCATCGGCAACGTCAAGAAAGCGGTGACCGATCTCAAGGTCGACTACCCGGTGGCGATCGACAACAACTACAAGATCTGGCGCGCCTTCAACAACAACTACTGGCCGGCGCATTACTTCATCGATGCCGAGGGCCGCATCCGCCATCATCACTTCGGCGAAGGCGATTACGACAACTCCGAGCGAATCATTCAACTGCTGCTGTCGCAGGCTGGCCACAAGCTGAAAAGCGCGGACCTCGTGAATGTCAACGCGACCGGCGCGGAAGCCGCAGCCGACATGAACCGCGTCAAGTCGCCGGAAACCTATCTCGGCTACGCGCGCGCGGAGAATTTCGTCTCGCCCGGCGGCGCGGTGCACGACATGCGCCACACCTATCAGGCCAGCGTCGATGAGTTGAACGCATGGGGCCTGACCGGCGACTGGACCATCGCCAACGAACGCGCCTCGCTGGATGCGCCCGGCGGCGGCATCGTCTATCGCTTCCACGCCCGCGACCTGCATCTGGTGCTGGGCCCCGGCAGCGACGGCAAGCCGGTGCGCTTCCGCGTCACCATCGACGGCAAACCGCCGGGCAATGACCACGGTATGGATACCGATGCCGACGGCAACGGGACCGTCACCGGCGAGCGGCTGTATCAACTCATCCGCCAGAAAGGCGACATCGCCGACCACACCTTCGCGATCGAGTTTCTCGATCCCGGCGTGCGCGCTTATGCGTTTACATTCGGCTGATGGAGGAAGCTCGCAACACGAACATTATCGTCCCCGCGTAGGCTGGGACCCAGAATCCC
>JAFAEU010000235.1 GCA_023423855.1 Pseudomonadota bacterium
TCGTAACGCTGTTCACCACGGTGCCAATCCAGGTGTTCCGGGAACACGTTGGTGACAACCGCAACGTGTGGGCGCGTGCCCGATGCCGCCACGTCGCGCGTCTGGTAGCTCGACAGCTCGATCACCCAGAATTCGGCGTCGCCGTCGATCAGTTCCAGCAACGGCTGGCCGATGTTGCCGGCCAGCGCGGTGCGATGCCCGCCCGCGCGCAGCAGGTGCGCCAGCAGCGCCGACGTGGTGCTCTTGCCCTTGGTGCCGGTGACGCAGATCGCGCGCGCATCCGGGCGCTCGGCGAACCACAGCGTGGTGCCGCCGATGAAGCACGTGCCGCGTTCGGCCGCGGCCAGGGCCTCGGGACGATACGGGCTGATCCCGGGCGATTTGATGACGACTTCGATCGCGGACAGGCGCTCGCCATCCACCGCGGCATCGACGGCCAGCAGCGGATCACCGAGCGCTTGGGCATCTGCCACTTCGTCCGCCAGGCAGAACAGCGTCAGCGGCAGGTCCGGCAGGCGCGAACGGATCGCCTTCCATGCCGCGCGGCCTTCACGGCCCCAGCCCCAGAGCGCGACGCGCCGTCCGGCGAGCGCGGCAATGCTATCGGGCGAACCGCGCACGCAGGCCTTCCCACAGCGGCGCCGGGATGCCGTGTTCCTCGTCGATCGCGAGCAGCGCCTCGACGTCCACTTCATCGTCGCCGAGCTGCGGCGCGATCTCGCGGTTGAAGCGCGCCACGATCGCGTCCTCGCGCCATTCCGGGCGCGCGCCCAGCGCCGCCATCGCCGCGCGCGACTCCCGGCCCTCGCCGACGCACTCGAACGGCTTGTGGTCGCGGTACTCCAGCAGCGCATCGAAGCCGGGCACCTGCGCCGGATCGTCGAGCAGGTTGCGGCCGAAGATGCCGACCAGGCGCGGCTTGGGCATGAACGGCGCCAGCGCGAGGAACACGAAGTGGCACTTCGGGCAGACGCCGCACCAGCGGTTCACCGGACGCTCGCCGAGCAGGTGGAAATTGCGGTTGCAGCTGGAGAAATGGGCGTCGTACTGGTCGGTCTTCGCGAACTGGCGCGCGACCGCGAGCTCGCTCAGCGGACGCAGCAGCGAGTAGTACGACAGATCCGCGGCGACATGCGAGCGCAGGTGGCCGGCGAACGCGCGCTCGAACGCCCAGCCCTTCGACCACTGGTGGTTCACCTCGCCCGTCCCCTCGATCAGGCTGCCGTAGCTGGCCGAGCGCTCGTTGGAGAACACCACCTGGTCCACGCCCAGCACGACCGCGGCGAAGGCCATGATCGCCGAGTTCACCGCGGTCACCGGGATATGGCCGTTCCACGCCCCCTGGCGGTTGTACTCGAACAGGTCGGCCGCCAACTGGCGGCCGATGTTGAGCGTCGGCAGGCCGGTGCGTTCGGCGCAGGCGCGGATCAGCTGCGAGCCGCCGATCCAGGTCACCGTCTGTTCGACGCCGAGCGCGCGCAGGGCTTCGATGCTGACCAGGGAATCCTTGCCACCGCCGATGGCGACGAGGGCGCGTCCAGCAGATGCCCTGTCGGCATTTGCTGCGCCCTCGCAGGCCCGGCCATGGATGGCCGGGCGGGACGATCCGAAGCCGATATCGTCGCGCCATGGATGGCCGCCGTTCGCTTCAACCGGAAACTTGATGCGTCCATGCAGATCCAGGCCGTTGCGGTAGGCGAACTCACCCAGGCCGTGCACGTACACGTCCTCCAGCAATGCGGCGGTCGCGGCATCGATCCCGTAGCCTTCGATGCGGATCTCGCGCGGCACCGCAGCCTTGTAGTAGCTCACGCCCGTGATCAGGTGCAGCAGCTGCAGCGCGCGTTCGGCGGCAACCGCGCGCGCGCCCTCCAGCATGAACGGCGCACCCGGCAGCGTCACCGTCTCGACCAGTTCCGGACCATCGTCGAAGGCGTAGACCAGCTGCGCCACGCCGGTCGCGGCATCGAAGCCGCAGCGGACGAAGCGGAACGCGCGGATCGCGTCGCGGTCGAAGGTCACGGCCGTCATTCCAGTACGTCCTCGCGCGGCAAACCGCGCAGGTTGTAGTGGTTGGCCATCACGTAGCCGTAGGCACCGGCGTCGGCCACCAGCATCACGTCGTCGGGCGCGGTCGCCGCCGGCAGCTTGCGCTTCAGCCCGAGCACGTCGCTGGATTCGCAGATCGGACCGACCACGTCGCACGCGACCTCGTCGCCATCACCCCAACGGCTGAGGTTGTGCACGCCGTGCCAGGCGTCGTACATCGCCGGCCGCATCAGGGCGTTCATCCCGCCGTCCAGGCCCACGCGGCGCGTACCGAGCTTGTCGACCACCTGGGTCACGCGCACCAGCAGCGCGCCGGACTCGGCCACCAGGAAACGCCCCGGCTCGATCGCCAGCCGGTAGCGCGGCCACGCCGCCTTGATCTCGGCCAGCCCCTGCGCCCACGCCTCGAGGTCGAAGGGCAGGTCTTCCGGCTTGTACGGGATCGTGAGCCCGCCCCCGAGGTCGATGGTGTCGACGGTGCCGACGCCATCGGCGATCGCCGCCAGTTCGGCATAGACCCCGCGCCAGTGCTTCGGGTGATCGATGCCGCTGCCCAGGTGGGCATGGATGCCGGTGATGCGGCCACCCAGCGCACGCACCTCGCGCACGAAGGCGTTGATCGCCTCCAGCGGCAGGCCGAACTTCGATGCCGCGCCGCCGGTGACGACCTTGGCGTGGTGGCCATCGCCGCGACCGAGGTCGACGCGCAGCCACAGGTCGCGACCGCGGAACGTCTCCGGCCAGCGCTGCAGCGCCTCGACGTTGTCGAGCGTCACCGTGACGCCGCGCGCGAACGCGGCGTCGTACTCGGTGTGCGGCGCGAAGCTCGGGGTGAACAGCACGCGCGCCGGGTCCAGCCCCGGCAGCGTGTCGAACACGTGTTCGATCTCGCCCTGCGACACGCATTCCAGCCCGAACCCCTCGGCTTCCAGCGTGCGCAGGATGGCCGGATGCGCATTGGCCTTGATCGCGTAGAAGCGGCGGTCGACCGCGGCCACGGCCTTGAGCGCCTGCGCACGGGCCCGCACCGTCGGCAGGTGGTAGACGTAGGCCGGCGTGCCGGGCTGCGCCAGCGCCAGCAGGCGTTCGCGCGCATCGTCGCCCTGCCACCACGCAGGCGCGCGCTCGGGCTTGCCGAACTGGATCTCGTTCCAGCTCGGTCCGAACACCGTCGCATCGGCGACCGGCATCGCGCCGCTTTCGATCAGCTGCGCGTGCAGCTCCGGCAGCAGGCCGTCGGCGTCGGCCTCGTCGATGACGAAGGTCAGGTTGAGGTCGTTGGACGACTGCGAGATCAGGTGCACGCGCTCCTGCCCGAACGTGGCCCAGACCTCCGACAGCTTGTGCAGCAGCGAGCGCATGCCGCGGCCGACCAGGGTGATCGCGGCGCAGGGCGCGATCACCTTCACCCGGCAGATCTGCGACAGGTCCTCGGACAGCTTGGCCAGCACGTCGGTGCTGACGAGGTTCTCGCTGGGATCGAGCGAGACGGTGACGTTGGTCTCGGCCGAACCGATCAGGTCCACCGACAGGCCGTGGCGCCGGAAGCGTTCGAAGATGTCGGCCATGAAGCCGACCGACTGCCACATGCCCACCGTTTCCATCGACACCAGCACGATGCCATTGCGGCGGCTGATCGCCTTGACGCCCGGCACCGGCGAGGCGTCGCCGTCGATGCACGTGCCCGGCAGGTCGGGACGCTCGGTGTCGAGGATCGCCATCGGCACGCCGGTCACGCGACACGGCCCGAGCGAGCGCGGGTGCAGTACCTTGGCGCCGGTGGTGGCGATTTCCTGCGCTTCGGCGTAGTCCAGGCGCGCGAGCAGGCGCGCATCGGGCACCTCGCGCGGGTTGGCGGTGAACATGCCCGGCACGTCGGTCCAGATCTCGACGCCGCGCGCGCGCAGCAGGCCGCCGAACAGCGCCGCCGAGGTATCCGAGCCGCCGCGGCCGAGCACCGCGGTGCCGCCGTCGCCGTGGCGCGCGATGAAGCCCTGGGTGATCAGCAGCCGCGCCGGCTGCGCGGCGAAGCGCGTGCGCCAGTCGTCGTCGGCCTCGCGCCGGCACGACACCGACAGGCGCCTGCCCCACTCGCTCTGGTTCGGCAGCTCGATCGCGTCGAGCCAGTCGCGCGCGTCGGCCCAGCCGAAGTCCAGGCCCTGCGAACGCAGGTAGGCCGCGCCCAGCGTCGACGACAGCAGTTCGCCCTGCGCCAGCACCTCGGCCTGCCAGTCGAGCGTGCGCACCGCGGCGCGCGCGTCGGCCAGCAGCGCGTGCAGTGCGACAAGGCGTTCGCCCAGCACCGCATCGGGATCGAGATCCAGTCCTTGCACGAAGTCGCGATGGCGCGCGACCAGCGCATCGACCCGCGCCGCGCCGTCGTCGGCGCCGCCGGCGATCGCGGTCAGTTCATTGGTTGCACCCGAAAGCGCCGACACCACGACCAGCGCGCGTCCGCCGCAGTCATCCGCGCGTTTGCGCGCCAGCCGGCCGATGGTGTCCCAGCGATGGCGCTGCGACACCGAGGTGCCGCCGAACTTGAGCACGACCCAGGGCGTGCCGGTCGAAGGAGAAGGCATGGACGTGGCGGGTTCCGGTATAACGGGCGGCCGCATCCGCGCGCATGCGGATGCGAAACGCGAATTCTATCCAAATCGAAGGCCTCCCCCGCATGCCCCCACGCCGCTACCTGCAGCTCGATGTCTTCGCCGACCGCCCCGGCGCCGGCAATCCCCTGGCCGTGGTGCTCGACGGCGACGGGCTCGATGACGAGACGATGCAGGCGATCGCGCGCTGGACGCGGCTGCCCGAGACCACCTTCGTCTTCCCCTCGCCTTCGCCGGACGCGAGCTACGGCATCCGCATCTTCAGCCCGCGCCGCGAGGTGCCCTTCGCCGGGCATCCCAGCGTCGGCACGGCCCACGCGGTGCTGCAGGCGGGCCTGGCGACGCCGCGCGACGGCCTGCTGGTGCAGGCCGGCATTGCCGGCGAGCTGCCGCTG
>JAFAEU010000266.1 GCA_023423855.1 Pseudomonadota bacterium
GATCAGGACAGGCCCGCGGGCCGGAGGGGAGTGCGTGCTCGAACTGGTGAAAGCCGGCGGCTGGCCGATGATTCCGTTGCTGCTGCTGTCGGCGGTTGGGCTGGCGATCATCGTCGAGCGCTTCTGGGCGCTGCGCCGCAAGGCCGTGCTGCCGCCGGGCCTGGGGCAGGAAGTCCGCGCCTGGGCCGCCAGGGGCAAGCTCGATCCGGCACACATCGATTCGCTGCGCCGCAACTCGCCGCTGGGTGCCCTGCTGGCCGCGGCGCTCGACGTGCGCCATCGCCCGCGCGAGGAGATCCGCGAGCGGGTCGAGGACGTCGGCCGCCACATCGCGCACCGCATGGAACGCTTCCTCAACGCGCTCGGCACCATCGCCGGGGCCGGTCCGCTGCTGGGCCTGTTCGGCACCGTGGTCGGCATGATCCAGATGTTCCTCGGCGTGATGGACCACGGCGTCGGCGACGTCAACCAGCTCGCCGGCGGCATCGGCAAGGCGCTGGTATGCGCCGCCGCCGGCATGATCGTGGCGGTGCCGGCGCTGATCTTCCATCGCTGGTTCCGCGCCCGCATCGACGGCTACATCGTCGACATGGAGCACGAGGCGATCCAGCTGATGGACGTGATCGACCCGCGCGCACGCCGCGCCGCCGCCGCGGTCGCCGCGTTCTCCCAGTCCGACGCGCCCAACGGCGCGCAGGTCACACAAGGCTGATCGATGCGCATCCGCGACCGCCGCGCCGAGGACGTGCCCGAGATCAACCTGGTGCCGCTGATCGACGTCATCCTGGTGCTGATCATCTTCTTCGTGATCACCACCACTTTCGACGCCCGCTCGGTACTGAAGCTGGAGCTGCCGCGCGCCGGCGGCGAGCCCAACGATGCGCAGTCGAACTCGCTGAGCCTGCTGATCAACGCCGACGGCCGCTACTTCGTCGACGACCGCGAGGCGCTGCGCACCGACGTCGAATCGCTCAAGCGCACCATCGTCGAGGTCGCGGGCGAGGACCGCGAGCGCACCGTGCTGCTGCGCGCCGACGCGAGCACGCCCTGGCAGGCGGTGGTGACGGCCTACGACGCGCTGGGCCAGCTCGGCTTCAGGCGCATCGCCAACGCCACCGCGCCGGAGCAGCCGGCCGCCGCGCAATGAGGATCGTCCGATGAGCACGGACGCGCAGGGCGCCTGGCCGATCTACCGGCGCCTGCTCGGCCACGCCTGGGTCTACTGGCCGTTCCTGCTGGTCGCGATGCTGGCGATGATCGTCGAGGCGCTCGCCGGCGCCGCGTTCGTGTGGCTGATGGAGCCGCTGACCAACGACGGTTTCGTCGATCCGAAGCCGGAGATGGCGCTGGTGCTGCCGCTGTCGATCATCGGCCTGTTCCTGCTGCGCGGGCTGGCGACCTTCGCCACCGACTACGGCATGGCCCGCGTCGGCCGCAGCGTGGTGCGCGACCTGCGCGAACGGGTGCTGGGCAAGTACCTGCGCCTGCCGAGCGCGCGCTTCGACACCGAGGCGGTGCCGGCGATGGTCAGCCGCCTGAACTTCGACACCGAGCAGGTCACCCAGGCCAGCTCCGACGCGCTCAAGGCAATCCTGACCGACGGCCTGACCGTGCTGTTCCTGTTCGGACTGATGCTGTACACGAGCGTCAAGGTGACACTGGCGATGATCCTGATCGCGCCGCTGATCGGCCTGCTGGTCTGGTACGTCGGCGGCCGCTACCGGAAGATCAGCCGCGGCATCCAGGACGGGATGGGCGCGCTCGCCGCCAGCGCCGAGCAGTCGCTGGCGGCGCAGCAGGACGTGAAGGTGTACGGCGCGCAGGACTTCGAGCGGGCGCGCTATTCGACCTTCGCCAACCGCATCCTTCGCCTGAACATGAAGGTCGAGACCACGCGCGCGGCGTCTTCGGCGCTGGTGCAGATCCTCGCCGCGCTGGCGCTGGCGGCGATCGTCTGGGTCTCGGTCCACGAGGCGCTCGAGGGGCGCCTCAATCCCGGCCAGTTCGTGCAGCTGATGACCGCGATGATGGGCATCATCCCCTCGCTGCGCCGGATCACCAACGTGCAGAGCGTGATCGGCCGCGGTGTCGCGGCGGCCGAGCGACTGTTCGCCGTGCTCGACTCGCAGGAGGAGAAGGACACCGGCACGGCCGCGCTGGCGCGCGCGCGAGGCGAGCTCGTGTTCGACAGGGTCTCGCTGCGCTACGAGCGCGACGCCGATCGGTATGCGCTGCAGGACATCAGCTTCACCGCCGCGCCGGGCACGGTGACCGCGATCGTCGGCCGCTCCGGCAGCGGCAAGACCAGCCTGGTGCGGCTGGTGCCGCGCTTCTACGAACCGAGCTCGGGCACGATCACGCTCGACGGCGTGCCCCTCGACGACTACCGCCTGGCCGACCTGCGCAGGCAGATCGCGCTGGTCGGGCAGCGGGTGATGCTGTTCGACGACAGCATCGCCGCGAACATCGCCTATGCCAGCGACGCCGACGCGCAGGCGCTGCGCGCCGCCGCCGAGGCCGCGAACGCCTGGGAGTTCATCGAACGCCTGCCGCAGGGCCTGGACACGCCGATCGGCGAGAACGGCGCGATGCTCTCCGGCGGCCAGCGCCAGCGGCTGGCGATCGCGCGCGCGATCCTGCGCGATGCGCCGATCCTGGTCCTGGACGAGGCCACCGCCGCGCTCGACACCGAATCCGAACGCCTCGTGCAGGAAGCGCTGAACCGGCTGATGCCCGACCGCACCACGCTCGTCATCGCCCACCGGCTCTCGACCATCGAGCACGCCGACCAGGTGCTGGTGCTCGACCAGGGGCGGCTGGTGGAGCGGGGCACCCACGCGCAACTGCTGGCGCAGGGTGGCCTGTACGCGCACCTGCACCGCATGCAGTTCCGCGAGGCGGACGGCGCATGAACCGGCAGGCAGGCAAGGTCCCGCGGCACTGGTACGACGGCGCGCCTGTGCCGCTGCCCGCGCGCCTGCTCTCGGGCCTGTACGGCGCCGTCGCCGGCCTGCGCCGCGACCTGTACCGCAAGGGCCTGCTGCGGCAGAAGCGCGTCGAGCGTCCGGTGGTGGTGGTCGGCAACCTCGTCGCCGGCGGCAGCGGCAAGACGCCGCTGACGATCGCGCTGGTCGAACGCCTGCAGGCGGTCGGATGGACGCCCGGCGTCGCCAGCCGCGGCTACGGACGGCGCGACGCGGGCACGCCGCGCTGGGTCGATGCATCCACCGATCCCGACCTCGGCGGCGACGAGCCCGTGCTGATCGCGCGGCGCACCGGCGCGAAGCTGCGCGTGGACGGCGACCGTGTCGCCGCCGCGCGCGCGCTGATCGCCGAAGGCTGCGACATCGTGCTCTGCGACGACGGACTGCAGCACTACCGGCTGGCGCGCGACATCGAGATCGAGGTGATCGACGGCCGCCGCCGCTACGGCAACGGCCGCCTGCTGCCGGCCGGACCGCTGCGCGAGCCGCCCTCGCGCGGCGAAGGCTGCGACTTCCGCGTGCTCAATGCCGGCAACAGCACCGACCTCGTCGCCGGCTTCGGTGAATGGCCGATGTGGCTGGAGCCGGGCCAGGCGGTGCCGCTGCTCGGCGGCCGCGGCAAGCCGCTGGCGACGTTTGCGGGCCAGCGCGTGCACGCCGTCGCGGGCATCGGCGACCCCGAGCGTTTCTTCGCCCTGCTGCGCGAACACGGGATCGCCGTGGTGCCGCACGCCTTCGCCGACCATCACCGCTACGTCGCCGAGGACCTGCGTTTCGGCAGCGACCTGCCGGTGCTGATGACCGAGAAGGATGCGGTCAAGTGCGCCGCGTTCGCCGGCGAGCGCCATTTCAGCGTCGGCATCGACGCACGGCTGCCGGAGGCGTTCTGGATCGCGCTGCTCGACCGGATCGGAAGGCCGGGGTAGCGTTTCGCAGGCCGGCGGCGGCTTCACCTCTTCCGGCGCGTGCCCCTTCCTCCGGTCTCGCGCCGGAAGCAACCTTCGGACAGGTTGATCCAGAGGTTGAACCCGTCCACCGCCACGACATCCTGGCAGCCGTCGCCGTTGACGTCGCCGACGGCCGTGGAGTTGGACTGGTCGTATGGCGGGGGCAACGCGCTGGACACGCCTTCGCCCACGATCAGCCGTCCATCGCGTTGCTCGACGAAGGCGGCTTCCAGGCCCGGGCCCATGTACGCGCTGATGAAAATGTCGTCATTGCCGTCCCTGTCGAAGTCGGCGACAGTGAAGGCAGAGGGGCCGCCGCCGGGAAGCGCAACTTCCCGCGTGATGAACGGCGGCCCGCCACTGCCGGGGTTCCCGTACAGCACATGGAACAGGGCAGGGACACGCCGAGTGGTCGATACGGCCAAGTCGGTGCGTCCGTCGCCATTGAAATCCCCTGCCGACATCCCCCGGTCGCTCAGGTCGAGCCCATAAGGCAGGCCGTCCACGTTGTCAGGCATCGGGTAGCTCTCGGGAAGGCCGAAGCCGTCGACGCCGTCGTGCGGGAAGATCAACAGTTCGGCCACGTCATGGTCGCGAAGTACCAGCAGGTCCGCGAAGCCATCGCCGTTGACGTCCGCGACTTTCAGGTCCACCCAGCCATCGCCCATCAGATCGGTCCCCGACAGATGCACGAAGCCGCCGGCCCCGTCACCGAGCAGCAGGGACAGGTGCCTGTCCCCCAGACAGGCGGCGTCGGGATTGCCATCGAGGTCGATGTCGACGAGGGCCATGCGTGAGCATCCCCCTGCACCAGCTGGTTCCACGATGGTGAAGCCGGATCCGGGCACGTACTTCAGGATCAGGAAGCCCGAGCCCGTCGCCAGCAATACATCCTTGCGCCCGTCATGGTCGATGTCGACGACCGCCGTGGTGACCTGGGTGGTGAACATGAAGCTGCGTGGATAGGGCAGTTCCAGTATCGGGAGCAAGGTACCGGAGGCCGACTGCCTGATCACCAGGAACCTGGTGGGTTTTCCCGTATCGGTGGTGCCGTTGAAACGGGCCGCCATGACGATGTCATCGCGGCCGTCGCCATCGATGTCTCCGGACACCACGGATATCAGTTCGCCGCTGCTCGCGCCGATCGGGATCCACTGCCCGGGCAGGAAGCGGAACGCGCCGTCGCGGGCGGTCCGGGAATGCCAATCGACAGGTTCGGCCGCCGGAAAACCGGATGTCGCTGGTGCCGACGGCGATGGTGCAGGAACGGGATGCGAAGCATCCGCTTTCACAACAGGCCGTTGCGTGTCGGATGATGCCTGCGGGGGCAGGGCTGCCTGCATGCAGCCGCCCAACCACAGCAGAGGCAGCAGACATAGTGTTCGTACGGTCCGTGTCACGACGCTGCCCATCGTCTCTCCCCCGTCACGCGGCGCCTGACGGGCGACCGAGTCCTTTCCGGCGCACGCTACTCCGGCGCCTGGCGGACTTCAACAGGTGGCTCCCGGGGGAAGGCCGGCGCCCCCTCCATGCGACAATCGCGACATGGATTCCCCCGATTTCGTCGTCGCCATCCCCGCCCGCCACGACGCCACCCGCCTGCCGGGCAAGCCGCTGCGGCTGCTGGGCGGCGAGCCGCTGATCCTGCACGTCGCCCGCCGCGCGCTCGACGCGGGGGCGCGCGAGGTCTGGGTCGCGGCCGACGACGAACGCATCGCGCGCGCACTCGACGGCAGCGGCGTGAACGTCGCGATGACGAAGACCACGCACCAGTCCGGCACCGACCGCCTGGCCGAGTGCGCCGACATCGCCGGCTGGGACGACGACACCGCCGTGGTCAACCTGCAGGGCGACGAACCCTTCGCGCCGGCCGCCGGCATCCGCCGGGTCGCGCAGTTGCTCGCCGACGGCAGTGCCGGCATGGCCACGCTGGCCGAGCACATCACGCAGCCGTCGGTCCTGTTCGATCCGAACACGGTGAAGGTGGTGGTGGCCGACACCGGCCACGCCCTGTACTTCAGCCGCGCGCCGATCCCTTGGCACCGCGACGCGTTCTCGCGCGAGGGCGAGGTCAAGGTGCCGGGTGAGTGGCTGCGGCACATCGGCATCTATGCCTACCGCGCCGGCTTCCTGCGCCGCTTCTCGGCCATGCCGCCGGGGCGGCTGGAGCGGATCGAGTCGCTGGAGCAGCTGCGCGTGCTCGAAGCCGGCCTGCCGATCGCGGTGGCGCTGGCGCCCGAGCCCTTCCCGCAGGGCGTCGACACCCCGGAAGACCTGGCGCGGGCCGAGGCGATCCTCGGGGCCGCACATGGCTGAGCCGCTGCGCCTGCTGGTCGTCTGCCTCGGCAACATCTGCCGCTCGCCGCTGGCCGAGGGCGTGCTGCGCCAGCGCATCGTCGAGGCCGGGCTCGAACGCCGCATCCTGGTCGACTCCGCCGGCACCGGCGGCTGGCACGCCGGCGAGCCGCCGGACCGCCGGTCCATCGCGAACGCCGCCCGCCACGGCGTCGACATCTCCGGCCTGCGCGCCCGCAAGCTGCGCGCCGCCGACTACCGCGACTTCCACTGGCTGCTGTGCGCCGACCGCGACAACCTCGCCGACGTGCGCAGCCGCGCGCCGGCCGACGCCACCGCCCGCAGCGCGCTGCTGCTGGACTGGGCGGGACTGGGGCAGGGCGCCGAGGTGCCGGACCCGTACACCGGTGGCCCCGACGACTTCGAGCAGGTCTGGCGGCTGGTGGATAGCGCCGCCCGCGCCATCGTCGCCGGCGTAGCGGCGCGGACGCTGGCGATTGACGCATAATCGGTCCACATGGACGCGACCACCGCCCCCGAATTCCCGCCCGACGTCGAATGGCTGAACCTGCTGTCGCCGCTGCGGATGGCGCAGCTGCGTGGCAAGGTCTGCGCGCTGGCGTTCGTCAACGCCGGCTCCGCCTGGTGCCAGCAGCGGCTGGCGGACCTGGCGCGGCTGCGCGCCCGACACGGCGAGCGGGTGAACGTGGTGGCGGTGCACGTGCCGAAGTTCGAGAGCGAACGCGACGGCCGGCGCATCGGCAAGCGCCTGAACCGGCAGCGCTACGATTTCCCGATCGGGCACGATCCCGACTGGACGCTCTGGCAGCACTACGGCGTCGAGGCCTGGCCCACGGTGGTGC
>JAFAEU010000288.1 GCA_023423855.1 Pseudomonadota bacterium
AGCAGCGTCTGCTGGCCGCAGTCGGCGTGGCCGGCCTTGAGCGCGTGCTCGCCGATGTTGGTGATGGTGGAATACTCGCGCGCGCCGGCCCAGGGGATGCGGTCGACCGCGTCGAACAGCCTGCGGGCGATCCGGTACGGATTGCGCTCGTCGCCCACCACCTGCGCCGAGAACAGGCGCATCGCGTCGGTGAAGACCACGTGCGGCGCGCGCTCGGCGAGGAAGGGTGCGAGCTCCGGCGTCGGTTCGACAGGCACGACCTCGTCCGGATCGACCACGACGTACTGCCCGAACACGGTGAGCTCGTAGCTGACGGAGAAGCGCGTGGGCTGCCCCACCCTCGCCGGCTGCTCGAAGTACGCGGTGCGCTGCATCGCCGATTCCGGCGCGAGCACGTGCCGCGCTGGCTCGGTGCCCAGCAGGTGCAGGCCTTCCTGCTGCCCGTCGATCGCGCGCGGGTACGGAAGCCAGGCGCGGATGGTTTCGCCCGCCGGCACGGCGTCGGCATCGACGGTCAGCGACTGGGTGACGCGCACCCGGCGCGGCGCCACGCTGCGGCTCGACTGCGCCAGCGCCTGTTCGCGGACCTCGGCGTGGTGCGGCTGCTGTTGTTCCAACGGGCTGTCGTTGAACGGCTTCGGGTCGGCGCGGCGCGCCCTCGCCTCTTCGCTGAGGCGGAACAGGTTGGAGGGCGCGCGGCCGAAATAGCGGGCCTCGCCGTCGATGACCCGGGATTCGAACAGGCCGGCGCGGCGCCAGCGCTCGAACTCGTCGTCGCGCAGGTCGGGGATCTGCCTGCGCACGGCCGCCTTGACCTGTGCGTCATCGAGGCGGAAGTCGAGCAGGATGCGGCGCATTCGCTCGCGCTGGAATTCGAGCGCGCGATGCGTGGCAGATCGCGGCGCAGCGCTCGCCAGCGCATCGTCGATCAGTTGGTTGGCCTGCTCGAACCGGCCGGCATCGACCAGTTCGACGACCTCCGCGAGCGGCGGTGTTTCACTCCCGTCGCCGGCCGCTTCCCGTCCCTCTCCCGCCAGTGCGATCGTCGCCACGGACAGGACGATGGCCACGGCGATGCCCAACGCTCGGGCGTGGCGAACGCGCGGCAGACCGCGCGTTCGCATGCACAGACCCTCAGCCCTCGTTCGAATGCCAGTCCCCACGGCGCATGGCCACCGTCATGAAGCAGTTTCGGCTGTGTAACATGGCGGCAAGACAACGTCAATAAATTATTCTTGACATATTGCATATATGAATGATGTATTCCTTCCCCGTGGATCCGCTGGATCGTCCGGGAGTGCGGTCTTGAACATGAGGCGATGGCTGTCCAGGGGGGCTGCGGGCACCGTCTTCGCGCTGGCCGCTGCGCTTGCCGCGCCCGCCTGGTCGCAGGCGCCGCGCGCGGCCGGCGCGGAAGTCGTGCCGGGCGTGGTCGAGGCGCAACTCTCGCCCGACTACTGGATCGACCGCCTGCGCAGCGCCGACCGGGTCATCCTCGACCGCGACGCCATCGCCGCGCAGAACGCGACGATGCAGCGCATCGATCCCTCGATGCACGACATCGAGCAACTGCCGGTCACCCTGGAGGCCGAGCAGGTGCAGGCCTGGATCGAGAAGGCCTCGCCGCCGCCCACCCGCACGCTCTACGACGAGGCCGGCAAGGAAGGCAGCCAGCGCGCGATCGACAAGCTGGTCGCCGCGCTCAACCTCAAGGGCATTCCGCAGACCCAGGTCACGCGCTACGCGATGGTGGTGCGGCGCGCCAACCTGCGCACCTTCCCCACCCACCTGCGCGTGTTCAGCACGCCCGACGACCGCGACATCGACCGCTTCCAGGAAAGCGCGCTGTTTCCGGGCACGCCGGTGGCCGTGGTCCACGAGAGCCGCGACCGCCGCTGGCTGTTCGTGCTCAGCCAGACCTATGCGGCGTGGATCGAGGCCGGCGCGGTCGCGTTCGGCGACAAGGACGCGATCTTCGCCCACGCCCGCCGCGCGCCGTTCGTGTTGGTCACCGGGGCGAAGGTGCACACCGTGCACACGCCCGAGAACGCCGCCGCCTCCGACGTGCAACTGGACATGGGCGTGCGCCTGCCGCTGGCGCAGTGGCCCGCCGACGAGCCGCTCAACGGCCAGCACCCGGGCTTCGGCCACGTCGTCGATCTGCCCGCGCGCAACGCCGACGGCACGCTTGCCTTCGTGCCCGCCCTGATCCCGCGCTCGGCCGACGTCTCACCGGACTATCTGCCGCTGACCAAGGCCAACCTGATCCGCCAGGCCTTCAAGTTCCTCGGCGAGCGCTACGGCTGGGGACACGGCTACAACGCGCGCGACTGCAGCGGCTTCGTGTCGGAGATCTACCGCAGCATGGGCGTGCTGCTGCCGCGCAACACCAGCGACCAGTCGCGCAGCCCCGCGCTGAACCGGATCGCGCTGGACGAGGACACCAGCCACGACGAACGCCTGCGCCTGCTGCAGCAGGCCGAAGTCGGCGACTTGGTCTACATCCCGGGCCACGTGATGATGGTGCTGGGCCGCATCGACGGCGAGACCTACGTGATCCACGACACCAGCGGCATGTCGCTCTCCGACGGCGCCGGCGGACTAAGGCGTTTCCATCTCAACGGCGTCGTGGTCACGCCGTTGCTGCCGATGATGTCCAACGCCACCACGGCGACGGTCGACCGCATCACCAATATCCAGCGGATCCGGCCGTGACCACGGCGGGGCAAGCGGCCGGAGTCGCCGCGGGGGGAAAGCCATGAAGATCACGGAAGTGCGCCTGGGCATGGTCCGCGTGCCGCTGAAGACGCCGTTCAAGACCGCGCTGCGCACCGTGGACACGGTCGAGGACCTGATCGTCTCGATCCACACCGACAGCGGCCACGTCGGCTACGGCGAGGCCGCGGCGACCGCGGTGATCACCGGCGACACCCATGGCTCGATGATCGAGGCGATCGGCAAGGTGATCGCGCCGCGCCTGGTCGGCGAGGACATCGCCAACCTCAACCGCATCGTGCGCCTGGTGCAGACCGCGCTCGAGCGCAATACCAGCGCCAAGGCCGCGGTCGAGATCGCGGTCTACGACCTGTGGGGGCAGCTGTACGAGACGCCGCTGTACCGCATGCTCGGCGGCGGCGAGCCGGTCATCACCACCGACATCACCATCAGCGTCGACCACATCGACAAGATGGTGTCGGATTCGATCTCGGCGGTGGACCGCGGCTTCGAGTCGCTGAAGATCAAGGTCGGCAAGGACATCGGTCTGGACGTCGAACGGGTCAAGGCGATCCATGCCGCCGTCGAGGGCCGCGCCCTGCTGCGCCTGGACGCCAACCAGGGCTGGACGGCGAAGCAGGCGGTGCACGCGATGCATGCGCTCGAGGACGCCGGCGTGCACCTGGAACTGCTGGAGCAGCCGGTGCGCGCGCAGGACATCGCCGGGATGAAATACGTCAGCGACCGGGTGAAGACGCCGGTGATGGCCGACGAAAGCGTGTTCGGCCCGCTCGAGGTCATCGACCTGATCGAACGACAGGCCGCCAACATCATCAACATCAAGCTGATGAAGACCGGCGGCATCTCCAACGCGATCCGCATCGCCGACATCGCCGCCCTGTACGGCGTCGAGTGCATGATCGGCTGCATGATCGAGACCAGCATCAGCGTGGCCGCGGCGGTGCACGTGGCGATCGCCAAGTCCGACGTGATCACCAAGGTCGACCTCGACGGCCCCTCGCTGTGCGCGTTCGACCCGGTGGACGGCGGCGTCACCTTCAACGAGTCCGAGATCTCGGTGTCGGAGGCGCCGGGGCTCGGCATCCGCGCGATCCGCGGCTACAAGCCGATCAGCGCCTGACGCCTGCGCGATGCAGCCGCTGCTGATCATCCGCTCCGAGCGCGGCCAGATGTCGGCGATCGAGCGCCGCATCGCCGACTTCATCCTCGACAACGCGCACCTGCTGCGCGACTACTCCTCGCAGCAGTTGGCCAACGCGCTGGGCATCAGCCAGTCGAGCGTGGTGAAGTTCAGCCAGAAGCTCGGCTTCAAGGGCTATCCCGACCTCAAGTACTCGATCGGCGAGGCGGTCGCGCGCAACGGCGACAGCGCCGAACCGGCCGCTGCCGGCGACGAAAGCAACGTCCAGGATGCGCTCGCGCGCGAACTGTGGCAGGCGAAGTCGCGCGCGGAGGAGGAAACGCGGCTGCTGAACCCGCCCGAGCGCATCGAGGCCGTCGCCACCATGCTGCGCGGTGCGGGCAAGGCCTTCGCCGTCGGCATCGGCGAGGACAGCGTCGTCGCGCGCGCGTTCGCGACGCGGCTGTCCCTGCTCGGCTTCCTCGCGATCCACCATTTCGACCCGGTGCTGGTGCCGGCCGAGGTCTCGACCTCGCAGCCGGACGACGTGCTGCTGCTGTTCTCCGAGCGCGGAGAGGCCGTGACGCTATGCCAGCTGGCGCGCATCTTCCGCGCGCGCGGCGGCAAAGTCGTCTCGGTGACGCGGCACACCGCCAACCCGCTGCGTGCGCATGCCGACCTGTCCCTGCTGGTTTCCGCGCACGACGAGGCGCGCCACGTCGAGCCGCTGCTGTACCACGCCGCCCTGCAGCAGTTGCTCGACCTGGTGTTCCTGCTGCTGTGCGGCGACGAATCGCGGCGGCGGCAGTTCGACGACTACCATGAGCACGTGCGCTCCCTGCTCGATGCCTGACCGGCGATGGAAGGCTGTCTTCGACCAAATGCTTTCCGGCCCGATGCCGGCAGTCCGCACCCTCCGTCCGTGATATCCAGTCTCCCCTCCTC
>JAFAEU010000248.1 GCA_023423855.1 Pseudomonadota bacterium
TGGTCGGACTCGTCGCGGATGTCCTCCAGCCACGGCAGCTTCTTCGCGCGCATCTGCGCCGCGATCTGCTCGATCACCTTGCCCGGGCTGACCTGGTAGGGCAGCGCGGTGACCACGATGTTGGTGCCTTCCTTCTGGAACGTGGCGCGCGCGCGCACGCTGCCGTGCCCGGTCTCGTAGAGCGCGCGCAGGTCCGCGGCGGGCGTGATGATCTCGGCGGTGGTCGGGTAGTCCGGTCCGCGCACGTGCTCGCAGAGGTCGGCGACGGTGGCATCGGGATCGTCGAGCAGGCGCACGCAGGCGCTGACGATCTCGCCCAGGTTGTGCGGCGGCACGTCGGTGGCCATGCCCACCGCGATGCCGGTGGTGCCGTTGAGCAGCAGGTGCGGCAGGCGCGCCGGCAGCCAGCTCGGTTCCTCCAGGGTGCCGTCGAAGTTCGGCGTCCAGTCGACCGTGCCCTGGCCGAGTTCGCCCAGCAGCACGTCGGCGATCGGCGTGAGCTTGGACTCGGTGTAGCGCATCGCCGCGAACGACTTGGGATCGTCGGTCGAGCCGAAGTTGCCCTGGCCGTCGATCAGCGGATAACGGTACGAGAACGGCTGCGCCATCAGCACCATCGCCTCGTAGCAGGCGCTGTCGCCGTGCGGGTGGAACTTGCCGATCACGTCGCCGACGGTGCGTGCGGACTTCTTCGGCTTCGCCGCCGCGCCCAGGCCGAGCTCGCTCATGGCGTAGATGATGCGGCGCTGCACCGGCTTGAGGCCGTCGCCGAGGAAGGGCAGGGCGCGGTCGAGGACCACGTACATCGAGTAGTCGAGGTAGGCGCGCTCGGCGTATTCGCGCAGCGGGATCTGCTCGAAGCCGTGGAAGACGGGACGGACGGTTTCGGTCATCGGGGGACTGCTGTGGGGAACCGGAGAATTCTACCGGGGCATGCGAGCCGCTGCTGTCGGCGCGATGCCGGGACGTACGGCTTTGGGGCGGGTGCGCTGGCGGCGGTTGGCCCCCGCTCCGGGCCTCCCCCGCAGCGTCGGAACGCCCGAAGGCGCTCCTGTCGCGACGAGGGAGCGGCGCAGGGCCCGGATTCGATAAGAAATTGTTAACGCTAACTCGCGTTTGCCTCGCTCCCGCGGAGCATTCCGCACTGCAGCAAGGCTTTTTTTTGCCAGCTGTGTAGAGTCTGACCCTCGCCACCACGCCGGATCGGGCGCGTCGGGGTTCGCCCGGTCCATCGGACTTGCGATATCGGCGGCCGATTTTGTGGTAGCGCTAACTTTTTTGGGGATGATGGATGGGCCTGTTCGTTGGACTGGATGTCGGCACCCAGAGCGTCAAGCTGGTGGCCTACGATCCCGACTCTCGCCAGATCGTGGCCTCGGCCGGGCAGCCGCTCGACCTCGCCGCGGGCGACGACGGCAGTCGCGAGCAGCGCGCGGACTGGTGGGTCGACGCGGTGCGCGCCTGCTTCGGCAGGATCGATCCCGCGCTGCGCGCGCGGGTGGTCGCGATCGGCGTGTCGGGCCAGCAGCACGGCTTCGTGCCGCTCGACCGCAGCGGCAGCGTGCTGGCGCCGGCCAAGCTGTGGTGCGACACCAGCACCAGCGCCGAGTGCGACGAGATCATGGACGCCGCCGGCGGCGCGAAACGCTGCATCGAGCTGGCCGGCAATCCGATCCTGGCCGGCTACACCGCCTCGAAGCTGCCGTGGACCCGCAAGCACCGCTCGCAGGCCTACGCCAAGCTGGCGACCATCGCGCTGCCGCACGACTACATCAACTACTGGCTGACCGGCGAACTGTGGATGGAGCACGGCGACGCCTCCGGCACCGGCTGGCTCGACGTGCGCACGCGCGCATGGTCGCCGGCGATGCTGGCCGCGACCGACCCGGACCGCGACCTCGGCGCCTGCCTGCCGCCGCTGGTCGACGCCGCCTGGCTGGTGAAGGTCAAGCCGGCGCTCGCCGCCGATCTCGGCCTGCCGCATGCGGTGCAGGTGTCGGCCGGCGGCGGCGACAACATGATGGCCGCGATCGGCACCGGCAACGTCGTCCCGGGCGTGCTGAGCATGAGTCTGGGTACCTCCGGCACGCTGTTCACCTACGCCGACCATCCGGTGGTCGACGACGACGGGCGCTGGGCCGCGTTCTGCGATTCGACCGGCGGCTGGCTGCCGCTGATCTGCACCATGAACTGCACCGTCGCCACCGAGGCGGTGGGCAAGCTGTGCGGCTTCTCGACGAAGGAGGGCGACGCCCTGCTGGCCGGCACCCGGCCCGGCGCCGACGGCCTGCTGATGCTGCCCTTCCTCAACGGCGAGCGCACGCCCGACCTGCCCAACGGCCGTGGCAACCTGTTCGGCATGACCGCGACCAACCTCACCCCCGCCAACCTCTACCGCGCGGCGATGGAGGGGGCGCTGTACAGCCTGAAGAACGGCTACGACGCGCTGGTCGACGCCGGCCTGCGGTTCGAGGCCATCCGCCTGACCGGCGGCGGCAGCCAGAGCCTGGTGTGGCGGCAGATGGCCGCCGACATGTTCGGCCTGCCGGTCGACGTGCCCGAGCAGGCCGAGGGCGCCGCGTTCGGCGCCGCGCTGCAGGCGCTGTGGGCGGTGCAGCGCAATGGCGGCGATGCCGACCTCAGCGCGCTCGCCGCGGCGCACGTGCGCCTGGACCCGCGCCTGGCCACGCACCCGCACGCCGAAGCCACCGCGGCGTACGCCCCGGTCTACCAGCGTTTCCTGTCCCACCTCGACGCGATCCGGCCGCTCTACGCGGGTTGACCGCTCGTCCCCCACCCACGACCTCACGGAAGCACAGCAATGAGCAAGGCATTCATCGGCGCGAAGGAATACTTCCCCGGCATCGGCACCATCCCCTTCGAGGGCCCGGGTTCGGACAACCCGCTGGCGTTCAAGGTCTACGACGCGGAGAAGAAGATCGGCGGCAAGACCATGCGCGAGCACCTGCGCTTCGCGGTCTGCTACTGGCATACCTTCTGCAACGCCGGCGCCGATCCGTTCGGCCCGGGCACGCG
>JAFAEU010000395.1 GCA_023423855.1 Pseudomonadota bacterium
GGCTGTTCTCGCGCGGGCGCTGGAAGACGGCGGTGGTCTAGCAGGGCCCAGGCAGGTGCCGGCGCCCTCCCGCCGATCCGGCTATCCTCGGTGCCGGACACGCAGCGTGGGAGGTGGCGCGTGGGGAACTGGAGATGCTGGCTGCTTGGCGTGCTGATCGCGTGCACGTGGAGCGCGCAGGCGGCGACGCCGGAGCCGCTGCTGCAGGCCTACGCCCGCGACGCGATCCCGCTCGATGGCACGTTGAAGGCGATCGTCGATCCCTACGAGAACGGCTACTACGACTACCGCTACCAGCCGTTCGACCAGCGGCCGGAGCCGCCGCCCGGTGCGTTCTTCACCGATTCGAAGATGCAGAATCCGTGGGACCTGATCGAGTACGACTTCGACAAGGCGATGTCGCTGCAGGTGCCCGGCGACTGGAATACGCAGGATCCAAAGCTCTACTACTACGAGGGTAGCGTCTGGTACCGCAAGACGTTCGACGCGCCCGGGCGCGATGCGGCCGATCGCGTGTTCGTCCACTTCGGTGCCGTCAACCATCGCGCCGATGTCTATCTCAACGGGCGCAAGCTCGGCGCGCACGAGGGCGGGTTCACGCCGTTCCATTTCGAGGTCACCGGTGGCCTGCGGTCCAAGGGCAATTCGCTGGTCCTGAAGGTGGACAACAAGCGCCGCGCCGATGCCGTGCCCACCTTGAACACCGACTGGTGGAACTACGGCGGCATCACCCGGTCGGTGTCGCTGCTGGTGGTGCCGGCGACGTTCGTGCGCGACTACCGGCTGGCGCTGGCGTCGTTGGACGAGCGGGAAGTCGTCGCCAGCGTCCAGCTCGATGGCGCCCGCGGGGGTGAGCCGGTGACGCTGGCCCTGCCGGAACTGGGCATCCGCGAAATCGTTGAGGCCGATGCGCAAGGCCTCGCCGATTTCCGCTTCCGCGTGCCTGACGCCGGACTGTGGTCGCCGGAAAGCCCGCGCCTGTACCGCGTCGAGATCTCCAGCGGCAACGACAGCCTGGTCGAGCGCATCGGCCTGCGCACGATCGCCACGGGCGGAAAGCAGCTGCTGCTCAACGGCGAACCGGTGTTCCTGCGCGGGATCTCGATCCACGAGGAATACTCCGCCGAAGGCGGCGGCCGCGTGCGCGATGCCGCGCAGGCCAGGCAACTGCTGCTGTGGGCGCAGGAGCTGGGCTGCAACTTCGTCCGCCTCGCCCACTATCCGCACAACGAGCACATCGTGCGCCTGGCCGACGAGATGGGCCTGATGGTGTGGTCGGAGATCCCGGTCTACTGGACCATCGACTGGGGCAACGAGGACACCTACCGCAATGCGCAAGCCCAGCTCACGGCAATGATCCAGCGCGACCGCAGCCGCGCCGCGGTGATTGTCTGGTCGCTGGCCAACGAGACGCCGGTGTCGGAGGCGCGCAACCGGTTCCTGTCGCGGCTGGCAGCCGCGGCGCGCGAACTGGACGACAGCCGCCTGCTCAGCGCCGCGATGGAAAAGCACTACCGCAGCGACGATCCGGAGGTCGCGGTGGTCGAGGATCCGCCGGCGGAACTGGTGGACCTGGTCAGCTTCAACCAGTACATCGGCTGGTACGACGGGCGGCCGGAGAAGATCGATCGCGTGCGCTGGGAGATCGCCTACGACAAGCCGGTGTTCGTCAGCGAGTTCGGCGCGGATGCCCGCCAGGGCCTGCACGGCGGCATCGAGGAGATCTGGACCGAGGAATACCAGGAGGACCTGTACCGCAGGACACTGCCGATGCTCGACCGGATCGACGGGTTCGTCGGCACCTCGCCCTGGATCCTCGCGGACTTCCGTTCGCCGCGACGGGTGCTGCCCGGCGTGCAGGACGACTACAACCGCAAGGGCCTGCGGTCGGAGACCGGCGTGCCGAAGAAGGCGTTCTTCGTCCTGCGCGACTACTACCGCGGCAAGGCCGCGGAGGAACGCTGACGCCCGCGCCGGTCAGCGCTGCAGGCACTGCCGGTAGCGCGCGTCCACGCGAGTGGCGAACCACTCGGTGGTCAGTTCGCGGGTGATCTTGGGGCTGTCGAGGCGGATGTCCGGGATCAGCGCGCGCGGCAGCGGCCGGCCCACCTGCGCATCGGCGATGGCGAAGACGCGGCTGTACAGGTCCGTGTCGTTGAAATCGAGGCGGTCGCCGCGCGCGAGTGCGCGGCGGATGGCGCGATCGTCCATGCCGAGCCGGCCGGAAAGCGTGCGCACGGCGGCTTCGGTGCGGCCCGGCCTGTCGAGCGGGGCGCCGGGCAGCAGCAGGTCGCCGTCGAGCGACAGCGGAAGGCCGGTGGCCCTGGCCACCGCATCCTGGAACGCCGCGTTGCGGCTGGCGTACCAGCCGGCGTTGTAGTCGGCGAAGCGGTGCACCTTGCGCGTGTACGGCGTCTCGTAGCCGAGCAGGTGGGCGATGCCGAAGTACAGTCCGCCGCGGCGGCTGAAGACCTCGTTGCGGATCGATCCGTCGACGGCGTAGGGGTAGCCGCCGGCATTGGCCTGCGCGAACGGGATGCCGACCTGCATCGCGCCGCCGGTCTGCACCGGGTTCTTCCCCGCGAACAGGCGCTGGCCCATGGGCACGCGGTCGATCAGGTCTTCGTAGAGTTCGCTGAGCTCACGCTCGGTGCGCACGCGCAGCAGCCGATCGCCATAGCTGCGGCCGTCGCCCGACTTGAGCCTGAGCGCGCCATCGACGACCAGCTTCGGGACGTGCAGCGCGGCGGCGCGGCGATCGATCTCCGCGCGCGCCACGCGCGGCAGACTGGCGACGGGCGGGTCGGCCTTGTAGCCGGACTCCTGCTCGATCACGGCGAGCGTCGCGCAGATGTTCTCGACGCTGGGCGGGATGCGCTGCGTGGTGAACGCAACCTGGATATCGGTCGCCCAGCCCTGCCGGTCGGCGACGGAGGCGGGGATGCGCCGTGCGATCTCGGCGCGTGTGTCCACGGGATCGGGCGCCGGCGCGGAGGGCGGCTGCGTCGCGCAGCCGGCCAGCGCGAGCAGCGCAGCGATTGCGGGGCATCCGCGGCGGCGTGGCCGGGCAGGGTGCGTGCGCGTGTTCACTACGCACCCCGTGCAGGCAGTGATGATCCGGGTGCCATCCTCGGAACGACGGAATGCGGGAGTCGGCAAGGGAATGGTCGGGCTATCCCGCTAGCTAGCTGCCGAGCTCGAACACCGGGGCGAATCCGCCGAAGATCATCCGCTTGCCGTCGAAGGGCATCGGCGGGTTGCCGGGCGTGGCGGGATCCATCCGCGGATCCTCCATCATCTTCTTCATGCCGGCGTCGCGCGTGGCCTTGTCCGGCCATTCGATCCACGAGAACACCACGGCTTCCTCCGCGGTCGCCTGCACCGAGCGCCGGAAATCGGTGAGCTTGCCGTCGGGCACGTCGTCGCCCCAGCACTCGACGACGCGCGTGGCGCCGTACTCCATGAAGATCGGGTCGAACTGGCGGGCGTAGTCGATGAACGCCTGCCGGTCGGCCGTGGCCACGGCGAGGACGAAACCGTCGATGTAGGACATGGCTGTTCTCCTGGGGTGAATGGAACGACGCGGCCGGCGGCATGTCGTCGTCTCGCCGTGGGCCTCGATGACACGACGGACCGGCAGGTGCGGAATCGACAAACCGGATCCCGGCCCGGACCCGCATCCGGATGCCGGCCGTGCCAGCCTATCGCGCTGCCGGTTAGGATCGCGTCCTCGGCGCCCGTCGCGCGGGAGCAGGCCATGCCCCGGCATCCGGAACTCGACAATCCGATCTGGTCCTCGCTGCGGACGCTGCACCGCGGGCTCGCGCGCGCCGCGGACGGGGTGGCGCGCTACCCGGCCGATTGCGCGCCCTTCCTCGCGGTCGCCGACATGGACGTGGATCCCCGTGGGCTGGAGGCGCTGGTCGATCCGGGCGAGGTGGTCTACCTGCTCGGTGTCGTCCCGCGCCGCCTGCCCCCGGACTGGCGGCTGCAGGCGTTCGCGCCGCTGGCGCAGATGGTGTGCGAGGTCCCGACCGAACTGCCCGACGGTCCGCCGATGCTGCCGCTGGGAGACGGGCACCGCGATGACGTGCGCGCGCTGACCGCGCTGGTCTACCCGCACTACTTCCGCCGCGACACGATGGACATGGGGCGCTACTTCGGCATCCTGCGGGAGGGGCGGCTGGCGGCGATGATCGGCGAACGCCTGGGCAGCCCCGCCGCACGCGAACTCAGCGCCATCTGTACCCATCCCGAGTTCGCGGGGCAGGGCCATGCGCGCCGGCTGACCGCGATGCTGGCCAGCGACCTGCTTGCGCGAGGCCGCCTGCCGTTCCTGCACGTGAGCCACGAGAACACCCGCGCCGGGGCGCTGTACGAGCGACTCGGCTTCCGCCTGCGCCGCGACATCGGATTCTGGTCCCTGCAGAGGGAATGAACGCCGGCGCGGGCCGTGCGACCATGGCGCGACCACGGACACGGGACGAGCGATGAAGACCTGGATCGTGCTGTTGCGCGCGGTGAACGTCGGCGGCACCGGCAAGCTGCCGATGGCCGACCTGCGCGCGCTCTGCGAAGGCGCGGGCTTCGGCGAGGTGCGCACCCATATCGCCAGCGGCAACGTGGTGCTCCGCGGCGGCAGCTCCGAACGGCAGGTCAAGGCGAGGCTCGAGGCGGTGCTGGCGGCATATGCCGGCAAGCCGCTGGGGGTGCTGGTGCGCACGGCCGCCGAACTTCGTGCGGTGCTCGCCGACAATCCGTTCCCGGAGGTCGCGCGCAACCGCGTGGTGGCGATCTTCCTCGACGATCCACCGCCGCCCGACGCGCTGGCGGCGGTGAAGCATCCGGGCGGCGAACGGCTTGCCATCGGCCGGCGCGAGCTCTACGTCGACTATCGCGATGCGGAGACGATGCGCGCGTCGAAGTTGGTCATCCCTGCCGCGAAGCACGGGACCGCGCGCAACATGAACACCATCGCCAGACTGGCGGAGATGGCGAGGAGCTGATCGTGGCGCGATCCCCACCGCAACGGGGACGTCGATGCATCGCCGGGACGCAGTGGTTCATCGCGCGTTCGACTGGGAAAACGCCCCCGTCCTACACTGGCATGCCCTCCACGCATCGCCCCGGCCGACCCGCGATCCGGCTGCCGGCACCACGGATTCCCCCATGCCCAAGCTGTTCCCGACCGCGTGCCTCGCGTCCTTGCTGCTGCTGGGTTGTCGCGCCGCGGATGACACCGGCGACGTTGCGGCGACGGTGGAGGTCGCCAGCGCCGAGGAAGGTGGCGCGGTGAGCACGGCGCCGGTACAGCTGGAGGAGGAGACGGCGAGCGAACCCGAACCCGATCCCGTGCCGGGCGAGCCGGAGGAGATCGACTGGGCCCCGATCGAACTGGAACAGGGCGAGGCCTCGCTTGGCTGCGAACTGGACTACGCCCAGCAGGGCGACGGCGCGCCGCTGGTCGACTTCGGCCAGGAGGCGATCACGGCGGCCCTGGAAGGCTGCGCCGGGCGCGGGGTGATGCGCCTGCGTTACGTCGGCAAGATCAACGCCGACTTCGCCGCGCTGATGCAGCGGGTGACGCGGGTTGCCGACGAACTCGGCATCGGCAAGCGCGTGCTCGACATCGACTCCAGCGGCGGCATGGTCGAGGACGCGATCCGCGCCGGCGACCGCCTCGCCGAATCGCGCTGGACGGTGTGGGTGCGCGAGGGCGCGGTCTGCCACAGCGCCTGCGTGTTCATCCTCGCCGCCGGCGACGTGCGCATGGTCAGTGGCCGCGTCGGCATCCACCGCATCATCCGCATGAGCTCCACCGCGACCACGCGCGCCGAGCTCAACCGAGAACTGCGCACCGTCTACGGCCGCGTCCGCGACTACCTCGAGCGCAACGGCGCCGCGACCGCGGTCGCGGACATGATGATGGCGGTGCCCAACCGCAACCTGCGCCTGCTGGCCGCCGACGAATTGAGCCTGTACGGCCTGGACGGCATCAATCCCGCGCAGGACGACCTCGACCGGCTGCGGCTGATGCGCAAGTGCGGCGAGGATTTCGTCGTGCGCCGCGACGCCTTCGCGCGCGCGTTCGACGCCCGCTGCAAGTCGCCCGACGCCGACCTCGAGGCGCTCAACGCCTGCGGCCTGGAGCTGCGCAGGAAGTACGACTTCCCGGACGCCACCTGTCCGGCGGAAAGCCCGCTCTCGGAGTTCGACGCGCTGCTGGCGGCGCAGACGCCGGAGCAGGCCGGCGGCGGTGCGCCGGAGGAGGGCGCGCAGGATGGCGAAGCGCCTTCGCTGGCGCCGTCGCAGGAGCAGGCGCGCCACGGCGACGATGCCGCGGCGGGGGAACCGCGCGGGAGCTCCGGCGGTCCCTGAGGGCGTCCGGCAAGAACAAACGATGTCATTCCGAGCGTAGCGAGGAATCTGCTTCTGCTGTTATGCCCTTTCGGCTAGAAGCAGATTCCTCGCTACGCTCGGAATGACATGATGTTCGAAATGACATTCCGTTGGAGGCTCCGGGAACGCTTCAGTTCGCCTCTGTTGTCGTCGTCACCTGGCCCGGCACCTCACCCTCGTCGTCGCAGTCGATGAATCCGCCCGACTGCCGCCGCCACAGCTGCGCGTAGAGGCCACCCGCAGCGACGAGCGCCTCGTGCGTGCCCTGTTCGACGATTTCGCCGTGGTCCATCACGACCAGCCGATCCATCGCGGCGATGGTCGAGAGCCGGTGGGCGATGGCGATGACGGTCTTGCCCTCCATCAGCCGGTACAGGTTCTCCTGGATCGCCGCCTCGATCTCCGAATCGAGCGCGGACGTGGCTTCGTCCAGCACCAGGATCGGCGCGTTCTTCAGCAGCACGCGCGCGATCGCGATGCGCTGGCGCTGGCCGCCGGAAAGCTTCACGCCGCGCTCGCCGACGTGCGCGTCGTAGCCGCGGCGGCCCTCGCTGTCGGCCAGTTCGAGGATGAAGTCGTGTGCGCGCGCCTGCTTCGCGGCCTCGATCATTTCGGCCTCGTCCGCGTCCGGCCGGCCGTAGAGGATATTGTCGCGCACCGATCGGTGCAGCAGCGAGGTGTCCTGCGTGACCACGCCGACCTGGGCGCGCAGGGTGTCCTGCTGCACGCTGGCGATGTCGGTGCCGTCGATGGCGATCAGCCCACGCTCGCGGTCGTGGAAGCGCAGCAGCAGGTTGACCAGGGTCGACTTGCCGGCGCCCGAGCGGCCGACCACGCCGATCTTCTCGCCGGGGCGCACGTGCAGGTCGAGCCGCTCGATCACGCCGCTGTCCTTGCCGTAGTGGAAGGCGACGTCGACGAAGCGGATGTCGCCCTGCACCCGCGCCAGCGCCGGCGCGCCGGGCGCGTCGTCGACCGTGGGCGGCAGCGAGATCGAGTTGATGCCGTCGTGCACGGTGCCGATGTTCTCGAACAGCGCCGACAGCTCCCACATGATCCACTGCGACATGCCGAGCATGCGCAGCACCAGGGCGATGGTGACGGCGATCGCGCCGGCGGTGACCGCGCCTTGGTGCCATAGCCACAGGCCGAGCGCGACGGTGGAGAACAGCAGCGCCATGTTCATCGCGTACAGCAGGCTGTACACGTGCGTGGCCAGCCGCATCTGCGGGTAGACCGTGGACAGGAAGCCGTCCATCGCCTCGCGCGCGTAGGCCTGCTCGCGCTGCGAATGCGAGAACAGCTTGACCGTGGCGATATTGGTGTAGCTGTCGACGATGCGGCCGGTCATCACCGAGCGCGCGTCCGCCTGCGCACGCGAGATGCGTTCCATGCGCGGCACGAAGTGCTTCATCAGCAGCGCATAGCCCGCGATCCAGGCCGCGAACGGCAGCATCATCCGCCAGTCCGACCAGCCGGCGACGGCCAGCGTGCCGACGAAGAACACCAGCACGTAGTTGCCGATGTCGAGCAGCTTGACCACGGTCTCGCGCACCGCGAGCGAGGTTTGCATCAGCTTGGTGGCGATGCGTCCGGCGAACTCGTCCTGATAGAAGGTCATCGACTGCTTCAGGAGATAGCGGTGAACCTGCCAGCGGATGCGCATCGGATAGTTGCCGAAAAGCGTCTGCTGCTGGAGCAGCGAATGCAGCCACACCATGATCGGCAGGCCGAGCAGCACGATCGACGCCATGCCGGCCAGCCGCCAACCCTCATCGGCAAGGAACGTCTCGCGATCCTGCGCCGACAGCCAGTCGACGATGTTTCCCAGGAAGGAAAACATCCAGACTTCGGTGATCGCGAT
>JAFAEU010000412.1 GCA_023423855.1 Pseudomonadota bacterium
CCGGTGACGGCGCAGGCGATCTCGGGCTGGCTGTCCGGCCGCTACATGCCCAAGCAGGACAAGATGCGCGTGCTGGCCGCGATCGTCGGGGTGGATCCGCACGTCCTGCAGTACGGCGGCAAGGCCCGCGTCGGCGAGGGCCGGCCGGACTGGGTGGAGGCGATGGCGCCGCGGGACGTCGCGATGGTCGATGCCTACCTGTCGCTTCCGGCGCCGCGGCGCCAGCTGGTGCGCGCACTGGTCGAGGCACTCGCGGAGCCGGCCGGGGATTCCTGACGACGCATCGTGCGGACGCGGCGTGCCTGCCGGCCTTCAGCGCGCGAGTTTCGCGCCCAGCCCCGCCGCGGCGTGGAACACGAGTTCCTTGCCGTGCCTGGACTGCTTCAGCAGCCCGGCCTTGACCAGTCCCTGCAGGTCGGCGCGCGCGGTGGCGTAGGCGGTTGCATGCGTGCGCTGGTGGACGGCGATGGTGAACGTCTTGTCGGGGTGCCTGAGCGCGTTCAGCAGCAGGGCGCGCTGGCGGTGGTTGAGACGCCGGGCCAGCCGGCTGCCGGGCTTGAGCAGGGTTTCGGCGTCGTGGTGGGCCTGCTGCTTGCGCGCGATGTAGTCGTGCACGCCCTCGATGGCCTTGATGAGCACGTCCAGCTGGTGGGAGACGAAGTAGGTGGCATCGCCGTCGTCGGATTCGCTGAGCAGGTAGGCGCGCGCGTACTGGCCCGGCGCCTTGCGCAGGATGCTGGAGATGGACAGGTATTCGGTCATCCAGAAGCCGGCGTTGAGCATCGACCAGTAGAACAGCGCGCGCGCGGTGCGGCCGTTGCCGTCCACGAAGGGATGGTCGTAGCCGATCATGAAGTGGATCAGGATCGCGCGGACCACCGGGTGCAGGAACGAGTCGGCGCCTTCGCCCTGGTTGGCGAACTCGCAGAGCGCATCGAGGCGCAGGGGCAACTCGCCCGCGTCGGGGGGCACGTGCAGGATCCGGCCGGTTCCATCCTGCACGACGATGTTCTCTTCGCGCGTGCGGAACCTGCCCGCGGATGATGGATCCGCAAGCGTGCCGTCGGTCAGCATGCGATGGATCTCGAACACCGTGTCCGGCGTCAGCGGACGACCGACCCAGCGCTTGAGTTCGCGCATGGTATTGAAGTTGTTCACGATCATGCGTTCGCCGTAGTCGCGCGGCGCGCGGCCGGAGCGCAGCATCTCCTTGGCCACCGGGGTGGTGGTGGCGGCGCCCTCCAGCTGCGAGGAGGTCATCGCTTCCTCGATCAGGGAGCGCACCAGGTAGCGCTCGCGCATGGCTTCGGAGGGCAGGCCTTCGTTCGCGCGCAGCGCACCCGCGGCATCGCGGGCCACGAGGAACAGCTTGCGCTGGAGGCTGTCGCTGAGGACGACGCCGAACGGTTGTCCCGACTTGTCGCGCAGCGGGAGTTGCCGCCGCAGCGCCCGGCGCGTCAGCTTCAGGCCCAGCCACCATTGTTCGACGCTCAGGCCCTCGGGCGGGGTCAGGTGGCGCAGGTGGTCCCAGTGCTCGTAGACCCCCTTGACCTCGGGTCCCAGTCCGGCGCCGAGGATCAGGCCGATGGGCGCTCCGGGCTTGCGCGCGAGGTCCGACAGGGCGGGCGGTTCCACGGGGAGCTTCATGGGGCACCTATCAATTAACTATCAAAACGTACACGAATTGATAGAAAAACGATAGTTTGGATGTATCTTCATGATTTGAAACAATTTTCCAGTGTCGATGCCTGCGGCTACAGCAGCCACATCTGGCCGCGCGGCGGATCGGACGGGCGGCTCCAGAAGTCGAGCGCGTGTTGCCCGTCGGACGGTCCGGCGGGTGTCCGGGCGGGCAGCCTGAAGCTGCGCCACGGGCGCAGGGCGTCCCCGGAGTCGCCTTCGTTGCGCAAACGGGGGAGCGGCGACTGCGTTTCCGCCAGCCACAGGGCGCGGTGGTAGCAGCGGCGACACCACGAGGTCGAGATCAGCAGGAAATCGGCGACCCCGGGCATGTGGTTGTCGAAGCGCTGCAGCACGTTCGCCCAGCCGGCGGCCGCGGAGTGGTAGGGATCCGGGGCGTCCCGCTCCGGCGTGGCCGCTTCGGAAGCTTCCAGCCATTGCGCGGGATGCCCGCCGTCGTCGGCGACCAATCGCTCGAGCAGCCAGTGGCGATCGCGGTCGTCGTCGCCCGGTGCGGTGTGGTCGAGCTTGTGCGCGTGGCGCACGACGCGTTCGGTGTATTTCACGCAGTGGTTGTAGAGGCTGCGGACCAGCAGCGAGGCGTCGTCGGCGTCGTCGAGGTCGAGCGGGCGTCCGCGCCTGCCGCCGAGGTCGACGGCCAGCAGCCAGGCCTCCTGGCGCACGTCATCGGGCTTCCATTCGCCGCGCGTCGCGCCGGAGATGGTGCGGAAATTCACCGCGTGTGCGTCGAGGAATCGCTGGAAGGCCTGGTGGTCGATCATCGTGCCGGAGGTCCCGCCGCTTCGATGCGGCCACGGTGCACGTGCCGTGTTGCAGGCCGTGCGACGCGCGGGGAAGGCCTGCGGCGCGGATGCAGCGTTGCACCGGCAGGCCGGCACGGGCGCCGGCGCATTGCTAGAGTGCCCGTCGGAAGCCGCAAGCCACCGGAGCACGCCATGTCCACGCCGCTGATGCCCGCCGCCTTCCTCGGCCACGGCAGCCCGATGAACGCGCTCGAGCGCAACCGCTTCACCGAGGCCTGGCGCGCGCTCGGGGCGTCGGTGCCGCGGCCGCGGGCGATCCTGGCGGTGTCGGCGCACTGGTACACCAACGTGCTGGCGGTGACGGCGATGCCGCGGCCGCGCACGATCCACGATTTCTTCGGCTTCCCGCAGGCGCTGTTCGACGTGCAGTACCCGGCGCCGGGACTGCCGGAGCTGGTCGAGGAAGTCGCCGACCTGGCGAAGCCGGACCGCGTCGGCGCGGATGCCGACAGCTGGGGCATCGACCACGGCACCTGGTCGGTGCTGGTGCATGCCTTCCCCGAGGCCGACATCCCGGTGGTGCAGCTGTCGATCGACACGCGCAAGCCGATCGACTGGCACCTCGCACTGGGCGCGAAGCTGGCGGCGCTGCGCGAGCGCGGCGTGCTGGTGGTGGGCAGCGGCAACGTGGTGCACAACCTGCGCGCGATCGATTGGAAGCAGCCAGACGGCGCGTTCGACTGGTCGCAGCGCTTCGACGAGGCCGCGCGCGAGCTGATGCTGGAGCGGCCGCACGAGGTGGCGTCGCTGGTCTCGCATCCGGATTTCCGCATGGCGGTGCCGACGCCGGACCATTTCCTGCCGCTGCTGTACATCGCCGGCCTCGCCGCGGCAGCGCAGCGGCCGGCGAAAACGCTGGTGGACGGCTATGCCTACGGTTCGCTGTCGATGACCTCGTACACGCTGGATGCGCGCTGTCCCGATGCAGCGGACGATGGCGCCGGCGCCGCACCGATCGACACGCGGCTGCCGCCGGAAGACGCGAACGTCTGAACGCGCGCTGCCGCATGCGGGGGACATGACGGAAGTCCGGGTGAGCGACGGCAGGCGACCCCGCTGCGTGCTGGTGTCAGG